>DVGE01000084.1 GCA_018712885.1 Candidatus Pullichristensenella stercoripullorum
GAGGCGGCGCGCATCATCGGCGCGGTGAACACCGTGTACGAGGAAAACGGCCGCTACATCGGCGAGAACACCGACGGCAAGGGCTTTGTCGAGGCCATGCAGATGCAGGGCGCGCCCATCGAGGGAAAGAAGATCGTCCTGCTCGGCGCGGGCGGTGCGGGCAAGGCCATCGGCGTGGAGTGCGCGCTCTCCGGCGCGAAGCACATCACCGTCGTCAACCGCAACCGCGAACGCGGCGAGGAACTTGCGCGCGTCATCGCCGAAAACACCGCCTGCGCGGCGGAGTACCTTCCCTGGGAAGGCGCGGTGAAGATCCCCGAGTGCGACATACTCATCAACGCCACCTGCGTGGGGCTGGCTCCCCACGCCGACGAGAAGCCGGACATCGACTACGACGGCATCCGCCCGGGCATGGTGGTCTCGGACGTGGTGTTCAACCCCGAATGGCCGCCGTTTTTGCGCGAAGCCCGCGCCCGCGGCGCCAAGGCCATCACGGGGCTTGGCATGCTGGTGTGCCAGGGCGCGCGCAATTTCACCCTCTGGACGGGCGAAGAAGCGCCGTTCACGGCCATGTTCGACGCGCTCAAGGCTGAATTCGACGCCTGAGAAAACAGAGCGGGCGGCGCGGGCAAAAACGTCCGCGCTGCCCGCTGTTTTCGCCGCGAACGCGCCCTGTTCCGGGCAAATTTTACATGGCGAACGCTTGTCAAGGGCGGGGAAATGTGGTATAATCGGCTTTGTGACATCGGGCGGTCCGCTGCCGCAAGTCGGTCATGAACGCCCTGGAGAGGAAGGAGGCCCCAGCAATGAATGAGATCATCCGTTCCATCGAGAGCGCCCAGCTCCGAACTGACATTCCCGAGTTCCGCGTCGGCGATACCGTGCGCGTGTTCGTGAAGGTCGTCGAAGGTTCCCGCGAGCGTCTGCAGGCGTTTGAGGGCGTGGTCATCGCCCGCCGCAACGGTTCTGTGCGCGAGACGTTCACCGTCCGCCGCACGTCCTACGGCGTAGGCGTGGAGCGCACGTTCCCCCTGCATTCCCCCCGCCTGGATCACATCATGGTGATCCGCCGCGGCAAGGTCCGTCGCGCCAAGCTGTACTATCTGCGTGAGCGCAGCGGCAAGGCTGCCAAGGTCAAGGAAAGGTAATTCCCAAAGGGAGCCGCGCAAGCGGCTCTTTTTGTATCCTGCATTTTGGAGGGCTCTATGGCCACGATCAACTGGTACCCCGGCCACATGGCCAAGTCCCGCCGCATGCTGATCGAACAGCTGCGCGCCGTGGACGCGGTGGTGGAACTGGTGGACGCGCGCGCGCCCCTTTCCAGCGCCAACCCCGACCTGCGGGGCCTGACGCGCGGCAAAGCGCGGCTGCTGGTGCTCAACAAGGCCGATCTTGCCGACGACGCCGCGACCTCGCGCTGGCTGGAATACTTCCGCGAGAAGAACGTCATGGCCATGCGCTTCAATTCCAACGGCGGGCGCGTCAAGGAGATGCTGGAGCGCATCGCCCGCGCCACGCAGCCGGCCGTGGAGCGCGCCGCCGCCCGCGGCGTGAAAAAGACGGTGCGGCTGATGGTGATCGGCATCCCCAACGTGGGCAAGAGCACCTTTATCAACCGCCTGAACGGCTCGGCGGTGGCCAAGGCCTCCGACCGTCCCGGCGTCACCCGCGCCAAGCAGTGGGTGAAACTGGGGCCGTATCTGGAGATGCTCGACACCCCCGGCATGCTGCCGCCGCGCCTGGACGACCAGAAGCGCGCGCAGAACCTGGCGTTTCTGGGCTCGGTGCGCGACCAGATCCTCGACACGCAGGAATTGGCGGGAGCGCTTTTGCGCCGCCTGCTGGAGCTCAGGCCGGACTTGGCCCGCGCGCGCTTCAAATTGGCGGAAACGGCGCTGAACGAAGAAGGCGAAGCGCTGCCGCTTGCCGACCCGTCGCTTCCCGACGAGGCGCTTCTGGAGGCCGCCTGCAAAGGGCGCGGCTGGCTTTTGTCCGGCGGGCGCTTTGACATGGAGCGCGGCGCGGCGCTGGTGCTGGACGAGTTCCGCGCCGGCAAGGTGGGCAAGATCTCGCTGGAAAGCCCGGAGGTGTGACATGCGCGAATCGGCGGAAGCGAAACTTCTGCGGCTGACGCAGATCGAAGAAACGCTGTGGGCGCAGGGCCTGCGCGTTGCCGGAATCGACGAGGTGGGCCGCGGGCCGCTGGCCGGGCCGGTGGTGACGGCCTGCGTCTGCATCCCCAAAGACAGGCTGGTGCCGGGCGTGGACGATTCCAAGAAGCTCTCGGAAAAGCGCCGCGAGGCCCTCTATCCGCTGCTTTTGCAGGCGGCGGACTACGCGCGCACGGCCTTTGTGCCGCCCGAAGTCATCGACGAGGTGAACATATTAAACGCCACGAAGACGGCCATGGAGGAGTGCGCGGCGGGCTTTGACGGCCTGTTCCTCGTGGACGCGGTGACGGGGCTGCATTTGCCCGGAGAGATCCGTTCCATCGTCCACGGCGACGCGCTCAGCTACATGATCGGCGCGGCGAGCATCGTGGCCAAGGTGGAGCGCGACCGCTACATGGTGGAATTGGACGCGCAGTATCCCCAGTACGGGTTCGCGCGCAACAAGGGCTACGGCACCGCCGAGCATATCGCGGCGCTGAAGGCCTACGGCCCCTGCCCGGCGCACCGGCGCACATTCATTGGAAAGATACTCGGAGGCGGCGTGTGAACGCGCGGGCCGTGGGCGCCCGGGCGGAGGACGCCGCCTGCGCCTATCTGCGGGAGAAGGGCTACGAGATCCTCGACCGCAACCTGCGCCTTGGGCACGGGGAGCTGGACATCGTCGCCCGGCGGGACGGCGTGACGGCGTTCGTGGAGGTCAAGTACCGCCGCGACGCTCGCTTTGGCACGCCCGCCGAGGCGGTCACGCCGCAAAAGATGCGCCGCGTGATCGACGCCGCCACCTGCTACGCGGCGGAGCACGGGCTGCTGGAAACGCCGCTGCGCTTCGACGTGGTTGAACTTTCGGCTGGAAATATCCGTCATATAGAGGGCGCGTTCGACGCGAGCGGCTGTGTTTGAGAATTTGCCATGCTTTCGCCGCCTTTGCGGGCAGGAATCCCGCGCGCGCTTGGGGAAAGAATAAAGATAACGCTTTTTCAGGAGCTTTGCATATGCGCAGACTGTTGCCGATCCTTCTTGTGCTGCTGTTTCTCCTTCCGTTCCCGGCGCTGGCCGAGGGCGAAAACCTGCTGGTCAACGGTTCCGTGGACGACGTGAGCGCCGCGGGCTTCCCCACTGGCTGGGAACAGGACATGTGGTTCACCGGCGCGGACGTTTCCCAGCTCTCGGTGGAGAGCGGCGGCGTGGAGGGCAGCTGCCTGCGCGTGGAGAACATGAGCGTCAACGACGCGCGCTGGGCGCAGGTGGTCGAGGTCGAGCCGAACACGATCTACCGCTTCAGCGCCATGGTGCGCGCTGAGGGCGTGGGTGCGGGCGGATACGGCGCGAACCTCTCCATCGGCGGCGTCAACGTCTATTCGGAAATGCTCTACGACACCGGCGGCGACTGGGTGGAGCTGTCGCTGACCGGGCGCACCGGCCCGGAACAGACGCAGATGGCGGTGTTCGCCCGCATCGGCGGCTATGGCGACGACAACCTCAACACGGGCGTCGCCTGGTTCGACGACCTTTCGCTGGTAAAAGTGGACGACAGCGAGGCCGGCGACGCGGTCTACAACTTTTATGCAGGATCGACCGCTGATAGCGGCGGCGACTGGGGCGCGACGACGGTCGAAGAGGAACCGCCCCGCTACACGGAGACGCTGCTGCTGGGCGCGTTCGGCTATGTGCTCGTGGTCGTCGCCTTCGCGCGCAAGGCCCGCTCGCCGCTGGCGGTCAAAAAGAGCCGCGTGCCGTGGGCCGTCGGCGGCATCCTGCTGGCGGCGCTGATCCTGCGGCTGATCGTGGCGGCGAAAATACGCGGCTACAACACCGACATCGGCTGCTTTGAAGCCTGGTCGGAGCGCATGGCGCAGGTGGGGCCGCTGAACTTCTACGCCGAGGGCTATTTCTGCGACTATCCGCCGGGATACATGCTGCTGCTGGCGCCGGTGGCGCTTTTGCGCAGTCTTTTCGGCATCGCCTACGATTCCACGGCGCACATCGTGCTTTTGAAGCTGCTGCCCATACTCTGCGACCTCCTTGGGGCGATGCTGGTCTACCGTTTCAGCGAAAAGCGGCTGGGCAGCCGCGCGGCGCTGCTTCTGTGCGCCTTCTACGCCTTCGATCCCGCGGTGCTGGTGGATTCCGCCGCCTGGGGGCAGATCGACTCAGTATTGACGCTCCTTCTCGTCGTGTGCGCGCTGCGCATGGCCGAGGGCGGCTACATCTCCTCGCTGGCGGCCTTCGCGCTTGCCGTGCTGGTCAAGCCGCAGGCGCTGCTGTTCGCCCCGGTGGGGCTGACGGCGCTCATCGTGCGCGTCGTCGGCCGCTTCCGCGACACTGCCGTTGAAAAGCGGCGGGCGACGCGCGAAGCCTGGACTGCGCTGGCCGGCATCGCCGTGGCGCTCGTCATCCTCTGGGGCGTGGCGCTGCCCTTCAGCGCCCAAAGCGGTCTTTCGCCCATCGAATGGCTGTGGGAGAAGCTCTTTGGCGCGACGCAGGGCTACCGCTACATGACGGTAAACACGCTCAACCTCTACGTCATCCTTGGGCAGAACTGGCTGCGGCTGGAGGAGGCGGGCGTCTGGCCCTACATCGCCTGGGGGCTGTTTGCGCTCGCGTATCTCTACGCCATCTTCCTGCAACTGCTCTCCAAAGACGGGCGCAAGGTGTTTTTGACCGGCGCGGTGCTCATCGTGCTGGTGTGCACGTTCGGGCCGATGATGCACGAGCGCTA
>DVGE01000085.1 GCA_018712885.1 Candidatus Pullichristensenella stercoripullorum
TCGCCGAAGGCGACTGGATTTGACGATCCCGAAGGGCTCGGCAAATCCACCCAAGGAAGCTGTACTTGCATCCAAGGGAGCTTACATAGACGTAAGTGACCGCAGGATGCAAGTGCAGCTGACGCAGGAAGTAAAAAATCGCACCTGATTTTCATTCTATCAGGGCGATTTTTGCGGTTGTGGGCTTTATCGGCGCTCTGGGGGTTTAATTTTTTTCACGGCTATGCTATACTATACCATGGAAAACGATGGGCCTGCGCGCCCTTCGCGTCCCAAAATGGAGAAGGTGAAGATTTGGCTCGCAAGAACAGGCTTTTGCAGACCACCATGCTGGTCACGCTCACCATCATCGCCAGCAAGGCGGTCGGCTTTCTGCGCGAGATGGTGGCGGCGCACTATTTTGGCACACAGCCGGAATACGACGCTTACGTGGCCGCCTACGCGCTGTTCTACATACCGGTGCTGCTGCTCAATTCCTGTATCACCTCCACGCTGGTGCCCATGTACACCGAGGCGCGCGCCCGCAGGGGGCTTGCGCGCGCTGACCGCTTCGCCAGCAACGCCATCAACATACTGGCGCTGATCGCGCTGGGCGTGACGGTGCTGATGCTGCTCTTGGCCGGGCCGCTGGTGCGCATCGTCTATTCCGGCTATGAGCCGTGGAAGGCGCAGCTGACGGCGGAGCTCGTGCGCGTGATGGTGTTGACGCTGGCGTTCAACATCACCTCCATCTCGCTGGCCAGCCTTTTGAACGCGCAGGAGAAGTACATCGCCGCGCAGATCACCGGCTTTCCCCTCAGCTTCGCCATCATCCTCGCCGCGGCGCTGTTCGCGCGCACGTACGGCGTGCGGGCGCTGGCCTGGGGCGTGTTCGCCGCCAACATACTGCAGACGCTGGTACTGGTGCCGTTCATGCGCGGCTGGTTCAACTACCGCCTGATCGTCGACTTCCGCGACCGGCGCTTCCGCCATCTGCTGGCGCTGGCGGGGCCGGCGGTGCTGTCCATGGCCGTGAGCGAACTCAACCACATGGTCGATCAGTGGCGCGCCTCCTACGGCAACGCCGGCGACGTGTCCGCGCTCTCCTACGGCTACAAGGTCATCACATTGCTCACCGGCGTAGTCATCGTGCCGCTGACGACGATCATGTTCTCGCGCATGAGCCGCATGGTGGCGGAGAACGACCGCCGCGGCATTTTGGGGATCGTGCGCCGCTCCACCGTGACCATCGCCATGGTGATGACGCCCATCATCGCCATCTGCGCCGTAGGCAACCAGGACGTCATCAAGGCGCTGTACCTGGGCGGGCAGTTTGACCTTGAAAGCGCCGCCGTCACCGCGGGCGTGTTCCTCTTTTACGTCATCGGCGTCTTGGGCTTTGGCCTGCGCGACCTGCTCAACCGCACCTTCCACGCCATGCAGGATACGCGCACGACCATGTACGTCTCCGCCGGCATCGTCGTGGCCAACGTCATTTTGAACAGCATCTTCCACGCGCTCATGGGCGTGCGCGGCCTGGCGCTGGCCACCACCATATCGGGAACGGGCGGCATGCTGGTGCTGTTTTATCTTTTGCGGCGCCGGCTGCGGCGGCTGGGCATGAAGCGCATCGTGCCCGATATGGCAAAGATCTTCCTCGCCTCGGGCCTGACGGCGCTGGCGGCCTGGGGCGTGGGCAGCCTCATGCCCGCGGCGGAAAACCGCATGTTCGCCATACTGCGCATGCTGGCCATGGGCGGCGCGGGGCTGGGCGTGTACCTGATCGCGGCGCTGGCGCTGAAGATCACCCCCCTGATGGAATTTATCGGCAGGAAAGGAAATGCCAATGATGGACGAAGAACGGCTGATCACCACGGGCTTCCGCGAGGAGGACGAACAGGCGGACGTGTCGCTGCGCCCGCGGACGCTGACCGAGTACTTCGGACAGGAAAAACTGAAAAAAAGCCTGAGCGTGTACATGCAGGCCGCCATCGCCCGCCACGAGCCGCTGGATCATCTGCTGCTCTACGGCCCGCCCGGGCTGGGCAAGACGACGCTGGCCGGCATCATCGCCGCGGAGATGGGGCACAACATACGCATCACCAGCGGCCCCGCCATTGAGCGCGCCGGCGACCTGGCTTCCATACTCACCAACCTGAGCGCCGGGGACGTGCTCTTCATCGACGAGATCCACCGCCTCAGCCACACCGTGGAGGAGGTGCTCTACCCGGCCATGGAGGACTTTGCCCTTGACATCATGATCGGCAAGGGCCCCTCGGCGCGCTCCATCCGCCTGGACCTTCCCAAATTCACGCTCATCGGCGCCACCACGCGCGCGGGCATGCTCACTTCGCCTTTGCGCGACCGCTTCGGCATCAACTTCCGGCTGGAACTGTACACGCCGGAGGAGCTGTCCGTGATCGTGCTGCGCTCGGCGAAGATCCTCAAGGTCCCCTGCGACACGGAGGGCGCTTTGGAGATCGCCCGGCGCTCGCGGGGCACGCCGCGCATCGCCAACCGCCTCGTGCGCCGCGTGCGCGATTTTGCCGAGGTGGAGGGCGGGGGAAAGATCACCCTCGATGTGGCGCGCCGGGCGCTGCAAATGCTGGAAGTGGACGAACTGGGCCTCGACCACACCGACCGCACGCTTTTGCGCACGATGATCGAAAAATTCGGCGGCGGCCCGGTGGGGCTTGACACGCTGGCCGCCTCCACCGGCGAGGACGCCACCACCATCGAGGACGTGTACGAGCCGTACTTTCTGCAGCTGGGTTTCATCATGCGCACGCCGCGCGGCCGCGTGGCCGCTCCCGCCGCCTACGAGCATCTGGGGCTGACCCCGCCCGCGCCGAAAGCCGACGAAAACCAGATGAGGATGGAGCTGTGACGCCGCTGTGCGCGGCCATCGTCCGCGACCATCAGGCGCGCAAGAGCAGGGCGCAAAAGGCCGCCTTCCGCGAGCTGGTCAAGGCGGAGATGCGCAAGGAGGGCGTGTTTTTCCGCGAGGAGCGCACAAAGGGGCTGCTGGAAAACGTCAACCTCGTCTGCGGCAACCTTGCCACGGCGGAGTTCGTCTTCGGCGCGCATTACGACACCTGCGCGGAGCTGCCCTTCCCCAACCTCGCCGCGCCGCTGAATATACCGCTGTCCATCCTCATGCAGGTGCTTTTGACGCTGATGCTGGCGCTGCCCGCCGCGCTGGGCGCCTTTCTGACCGCCTATCTGGGCGCGTCGGCGGACGTGGCGGCGGCGGTGGGCGTATTGCTGGGCGTGCTCGCCTCGGCGCTGGTCATCGCCGGGAAGCCCAACCGCCACACCATGAACGACAACACCTCCGGTGTGGTGGCGCTGCTGACGCTGCTTTCCCGCCTGCCGAAGGAGCGGCGCGGCCGCGTGGCCGTGGTGCTGTTTGACAACGAGGAAGTGGGGCTGATCGGCTCGACGCTGTTTCGCAAGCGCCACGCGCGTGTGATGGCGGACAAACCGCTTGTGAACCTCGACTGCGTGGGCGACGGGGACATGCTCCTGCTCGCGCCCAACAAAGGCTATCGCGCCGACGAGGAATTGTGCGCGCGCACGCAGGCGGCCTTCCCCGCCGGGGCGCTCGCGCCCGTGTTCGCCCGGCGCGCCTTTTACCCCTCCGACCAGTGGGGCTTTCCCAAGGCGCTGGCCGTGGCGACGCTGAAGCGGCGGCGCTTTTTCGGCGCGGTCATCGACCGCATCCACACGCGGCGCGACACCATTTTGGAAAAAAAGAACATCGAATACATCGTGGAGGGCCTTTTACGGCTGACAGACCATGAAAACGCATGATTTTTACTACGACCTGCCCGAGGAACTGATCGCCCAGACGCCGGTGGAGCCGCGCGACCACAGCCGCATGCTGGTGGTGCACCGCAAAGACGGCCGTCTGGAGCACAGGCACTTTTACGACATCGTGGACTACCTGCGCCCCGGCGACGTGCTGGTGGTCAACGACACGCGCGTCATCCCCGCGCGGCTCATCGGCGAGCGCGCCGGCGGCGGCGCGGCGGAGGTGCTGCTGCTCAAGCAGCTTGGCCCCAAGAAGTGGGAGACGCTGGTGCGCCCG
>DVGE01000086.1 GCA_018712885.1 Candidatus Pullichristensenella stercoripullorum
CGCCACCTTTGCCGTGGTCAGCGTGCCCTCCGGCACGGCCACCATCACCGCCGTTCCCGCCGACACGGACATCGAGTATTCCAACGCCTCGATGACCGTCTGGCGCATCGGCGCGACCATGTAGACAAAAGCGCGGCGGACGGCAGGGAAAACACCCGCCGTCCGCCGCAGGACACAAAGATCCAAGGCGTCAACCGTCCTGCCGTGAAAACCGCCCTCGCGGGCCTGCCAACGCCGCGACTGCCGATGGGACAGCAGAGCAACCCCGCGCGCGGCGTTTGCGCGTCTTGCCCGACAGGGGACAGCAGACCCCCGCCGCCCGCAAAGCACCCATGGCCGCTAACTGCAAAACGTGATCCTGATCTGCCCGATGCACTCTTCCAGCGGCTTTCCGTTGACGATATAGCCGTTCACCAGCGCCTCCCCGTCTGGAAAACACCTGTGGTTATCCTCTGTGACCTGTTCGGCGATGTCCGGCCCGCCGTCGGCCCAGCAGAGGATGGTGTAGCTCCTGCCGTCGCAGTCGAACATGATGTCCCCGCCGGTGTCGATCATTTCGATAAACTCTTCCCGCGTCAAGGCGTCCTCGCCTCCTTTTCGCCGGCCCTGTATGCGCAAAAGGGCCGCCGGACCTCCCGGCAGCCCTTCGACATTTCCCTTTATTCCGCCGGGATGACGCGCAGCTCGTGCGGCAGCTTGTTGAGCACCTCCGCGCCGTCCTCCGTGACCAGCACAAGGTCCTCCTCGCGCACGCCGAAGCGCCCGGGCAGGTAGATGCCCGGCTCCACGGAGAAGACCATGCCCACCTGCGCCACGCGCGCGTCCGTCCGGCTGACGTCCGGCGGCTCGTGGCCCTCCAGACCAATGCCGTGGCCGGTGCGATGGATGAAATATTGGCCGTAGCCCGCGTCCTCGATCACCTTGCGCGCCGCGCCGTCGATGTCCTTGAGCGGCACGCCCGGGCGCACGGCGGCGATGCCGGCGGCGTTGGCCTTGCAGACCAGGTCGAACACGCGCTTCTGCTCGTCCGTGGGCGCGCCGTAGAACACGGTGCGGGTCATGTCGCTGCAATAGCGCCGCCAGCACAGGCCCACGTCGAGGATGACGGAATCGCCGGCGCTCAAAAGCGTGTCGTCCGTGGAATGGTGCGGCTCGGCGCAGTTGGCGCCAAAGCAGATCAGCGAGGGGAAGCTGTTGCCCGTCGCCCCCAGCGCGGCGGCGGCACGGTCGTAGGCCGCGCCCACGTCGCTCTCCTTCGCCCCGGCGCGGATGGCGCCCATGGCGGTGACGATGGCCTGATCGTTCTTCAGGGAGCTTTCCCGCATCAGGGCGATCTCTTCTTCGTCCTTGCACATGCGCGCGTCGTCCACCGGCGCGGAGCCGACCACGCAGCGCACGTCTTTTCGCGCCTCCATCAGCCGCAGCGTGAAGTGGCTGGGCCAGGATTTGTCGATGCCCAGCGTTCCCGGGCGCACGCTCTGGCTGAGAAGGGCGATGGGGTCTTCGGTGTCGTCAAACTCGCTCAGGGGCGCGTCCACATTGCCGGCAAGGGCGAAGAGGCGGTTGGCGAACAGCCGCGCCTCGCCGCTTTTGTGCACATACAGCGCCAGCATGCGCTCGCCCGGGCGCACCCACGTGCCCGTGAGGTAGAACACCGAGGCCGGCGCGGAGACGATGATCTGCTCCAGCTCCATGGCCTCCATGCCGCGAATGACCCGTTCCAGACGGTTCTGTTTCATGTTGACCTCCTGCGTAGATATTTAGGTCTTCGGGTCGTTCCCGAAGATGATCAGCGGTCGGCTGTCCCGGGCGGTGAACACGCGGTAGCCGCCGGATACATCCAGCGTTTCCACATGCTCATAGAGACCGCGCAGGTAGCTCTCGGCGGACTTGGCCCCCTGCTTCGTGCGGATGACCAGCGCCAGCGTGCCGCCGGGGACGAGGTAGTCCTTTGCCTCGGCAAAGAGGCCGTAGATGACCTCCTTGCCGGCGCGGATGGGCGGGTTGGTGACGATCCAGTCGAACTTGCCCTCCACGGCGGCAAAGCCGTCGCCATGGACGACCTCGAAGTTGGTCAGGCCGTTCATGCGCAGGTTGCGCTCCGCCAGCGCCGCCGCGCGCTCGTTGACGTCCGTGAGCACGAAGTGTACATCGGCCCACTTTTTCGCCAGCACGCCGCCCAGAGCGCCCCAGCCGCAGCCCAGGTCGAGCACGCGCCCGGAAAGCGGCGGCAGGGCTTCGAGCAGCGCGCGCGTGCCCGCGTCCAGCTTGCCGCGGGAAAACACGCCCGCGTCGGTGATGAATTCCATCGTCACGCCCAGCGCCCGCACCGAGCGGCGGCGCTCGTCGTGCGCGGAGGCGGGGGCGGCGGTGTAGTAATGCTCAGACATGTTCATTCCCTCATTCATGGTTATTTGCCTCCAGCCGCGCGGCGCGCAGCAGACGGGCGACTTCATCGTCGGTCAGGGGCCGCCCTTCGCCCGCTTTGAGCGCCGCGTCCAGATATACGCCGCCCATGGCTGCGCGCGCGAGCGACGATACGGGATGCCCCACGGCGGCGAGCAGGCGCTTGACCTCGTGGTAGCGCCCCTCGGTGACGGTCAGGCGCACCAGCCCTTCTTCCAGCACCTCCAGCCGCGCGGGGCGGGCGGTGAAGTCGGAAAAGGCGAT
>DVGE01000087.1 GCA_018712885.1 Candidatus Pullichristensenella stercoripullorum
CGGTTGCAACCCTTCACCTCGGCGAGGATGCGGTCGGTGATCTTCAGGAGCAGCGGCCACGGCACCTGCTCGACGGTGGCGGTCATGGCGTCCACGGTGTTGACGGCGCGGAGGATGACCGGATACTCGAAGCAACGCGCGTGATCGCGCACGCCCACGGACTTGAAATCCGGCACGGCGGTGAAGTACTGCCAGACCTTGCCGGCCAGGCCGGCCTTCTGGAACTCGTCGCGGAGGATGGCGTCGCTCTCGCGGACGATCTCCAGGCGGTCGCGGGTGATCGCGCCCAGGCAGCGCACGCCCAGGCCGGGGCCGGGGAACGGCTGGCGGTAGACCATGGAATCCGGCAGGCCCAGGGCCTTGCCCACGGCGCGCACTTCGTCCTTGAACAGGTACTTGAGCGGCTCGACAAGCTCAAACTTGAGGTCTTCAGGCAGACCGCCGACGTTGTGGTGCGCCTTGACCGCCTTCATGGTCTTGGTGCCGCTCTCGATGATGTCGGGATAGATGGTGCCCTGACCGAGCAGCTCGATGCCCTCGAGCTTGCGCGCTTCTTCCTCGAACACGCGGATGAACTCCGCGCCGATGATCTTGCGCTTCTGCTCGGGGTCGCTGACGCCGGCGAGCTTATCAAGGAAGCGGTCCACCGCGTCCACATAGATGAGGTTCGCGCCCATCTCCTGCTGAAAGACGCGCACCACCTGTTCCGGCTCGCCCTTGCGCAGCAGGCCGTGGTTGACGTGCACGCAGGTGAGCTGATCGCCGACGGCCTTCAAAAGCAGCGCCGCCACCACCGAGGAATCCACGCCGCCGGAGAGGGCCAGCAGCACCTTGCGGGAACCGATCTGTTTTCTGAGCAGCTCGACCTGGTCGGCGATGAAGCTGTCCATGCTCCAGTTGCGCTCCACACCAAGGCCCTCGATGAAGGCGTCCAGTGTTTCGCGCGTATTCTCCGGCCACGCGGGCAGGTCGGCGGGATGCCCCGCGCAGGCGTAGTCCACGCTGAGGATGGGCAGGCCGAGATCGTAGATGGCGGGATCGACCTCCACCGGAACGCCGTTCACGGCGCGGTTTTCGCCGCCGTTCAAAATGACGCCGACAATGCCCGGAAGCGCTTTGAGCGCGGCGGGGGCAATGTCGTTGGAGTGGATCTCGCTGTACAGGCCCAGGGCGCGGATATCGCGCGCGATCTGGGCGCTCTGGGTGCTGCCGAGGTCAAGGATGGCGATCATGTTGTGGGTCATCGTTTACTTCTCCTTTGCGTAACCGTGGGGATTCTGGGTCTGCCAACGCCAGGAATCAGCGCACATCTGGTCGAGCGTGCGCTTTGCCTTCCAGTGGAGCAGTCTTTCTGCCTTGCCCACCTTCGCGTACACCGTGGGCGGGTCGCCCGGGCGGCGCGCAGTGATCTCGTAGGGGACTTTGACGTGGTTGACGCGCTCGAAGGCGTTGACGATGTCCAGCACGCTGTAGCCTTCGCCGGTGCCGAGGTTGAACGCCTCGCAGCCGGTGTGGTCGCGCGCGTACTCGATGGCCGCCACGTGGCCTTCGGCCAGGTCGACGACGTGGATGTAGTCGCGCACGCCGGTGCCGTCCGGGGTGGGATAGTCGTTGCCGAACACGTGCAGCTCCTTGAGGCGGCCCAGCGCCGTCTGCGTGATGTAGGGCATGAGGTTGTTGGGGATGCCGTTGGGGTCTTCGCCGATCCTGCCGCTCTCGTGCGCGCCGATGGGGTTGAAGTAACGCAAAAGCACCACCGACCAGTCCGGCTCAGCCTTGGCCACGTCGCGGAGGATCTCCTCGCCCATGAACTTGGTCCAGCCGTAGGGGTTGATGCAGCCCAGGGGCGAATCCTCATCCACCGGCATGCCGGCGTCCGAGCGGTAGACTGTGGCGGAGGAAGAAAAGACGAAGCGCTTGACGTCGTGCCTGCGCATGGAGCTGATGAGCGAGAGCATGCCGTCGAGGTTATTGCGGTAGTACATCAGCGGCTTGGCGCAGGACTCGCCCACGGCCTTGAGCCCAGCGAAGTGGATGACGCAATCGACCTTGTTCTCGTCGAAGATGCGGTCCAGCGCCGCCTCGTCGCAGACGTTCGCCTCGTAGAAGGGAAAGGTCTTGCCGGTGATCTCGCGCACGCGGTCGAGGCTCTCGGGGTGGCTGTTGACGTAGTTGTCCACCACGACGACGTCGTGCCCGCGGTTCAGGAGCTCTACCAGCGTGTGGGTGCCGATGTAGCCGGCGCCGCCAGTGACCAGTATGTTCATTCCAACGCCTCCTTCTGTCTAAGTCCAGAGATAGACGGGGTATTCCCCGCTTTCCTTCTTTGCGGCGATGGCGGCGCGCACAGCCTCCAGGTCGCCGGGATAGGTGACGCCGAACCAGCGCTCGGGCGTAGAGAGCACGCGCACGCGCGCCTTACCCTCGCGGATGAGCGCGTCCGGAACGGCGGGCAGGTAAAACTCGCCGCGCAGCGGGTCTTTCGCCCGATCTTCGCGCAAAAACGCTTCAAAGCGGCTCTCCATTTCCGGGAGGATAGAGGGCTTGAAGCCCCAGAGGTTCATCGAGACCGGTTCGTCGCCGCTGAGCATATGCCAGTGCTCGCCGCCGTCCTCGGTGTAGGCCGCGGCATTTTCGCGCTTTTCGATGCGCGTGCGCTCCGTGAGGTCGGAAAGATAGCCGTCCGCGTCCACGCGACAGACGCCGCGCGAGACGGAACCGTTCTCCGTCAGCGTATTGCGCAGGCGATAAGCGACCATGGCGTGCTCGCATGCGTCGCCGGGAGCGGTGAGAAAGTCATAGATCGCCTGAAAGGAGGCGCGACCGTAGAAGTCGTCGGCATTGATGACGGCGAAGGGGCCGTCGATGCACTCGCGCGCGCAGAGCACCGCGTGGCCCGTTCCCCACGGCTTTTGCCGGCCCTCGGGCACGGAAAAGCCCCTCGGCAGGGCGTCGAGCGACTGGTGGGCATATTCCACGGGGGCGCGTTCGCCCACGCGAGCGCCGATGGTGGCGCGGAAATCCGCCTCCATCTCCGGCTTGACGATGAACACCACGCCGCCAAAGCCGGCGCGCAGGGCGTCGTAAATGGAAAAATCGACGATGACGTGACCGGCGTCGTCCACGGGCGTGATCTGCTTGGGCCCCCCAAAGCGGCTGCCCATGCCCGCCGCCATGATGACCAGTTTCGGTTTTGTCACGGATCTGTCCCTCCAGCGCGGACATATCCGCCCGCATACATATTCTATATTATATACCATCTCCCATTGGTACGCTACTGGCCGACGGCACATTTAACAAATTTCATTGACATTTTTCCCACATATACGTAAAATAGTATCAGGACGCTTGGACGGGGAGGGCGCTTATGGAAGACGCGATCGCGGTCATCGGCTCGGTGAACATGGACATCGGCGGCTATTCCCACGGCCCGCTCACCGCGGGCGACTCCAACCCCGGCCGCGTGCGCCTTTCCGTGGGCGGCGTGGGCTGCAACATCGCCCGCAATCTGGCGCTTCTGGGCGCGAAGGTGCGCTTTTGCTCGGTGCTGAGCGGCGACGTATACGCGGAAAATATCGAAGCCCTGCTTTCCGGCATGGGCATCGACCTCTCCCTCAGCCTGCGGCTCAAAGGCGAACATACCTCGACTTACCTTTTCATCGCCGACGAAAAGGGCGACATGGCCATGGCTGTCAACGACATGGGCATCTACCGCCACCAGACGCGCGCCTACTTTGAAACGATACTGCCGGAGCTGGATCGCTGCCGCGCCGTGCTGCTGGACGCGAATCTCTCCGAGGAGGCGCTTGTGTTTCTGGCGGAGAACCTGCGCGCGCCGCTGTTTGCCGACGCTGTTTCAGCGGCCAAAGCGCCGCGGCTGCGCCCCGTGCTGGGGCGGCTGACGGCGTTCAAACCCAACCGCATGGAAGCGGAGCTGCTTTCGGGCGTGCGCATCGCCAACCTTGGGGACGCGCGCGCGGCGGCCGGGCGGCTGCTCGATACGGGGCTTGAGCGCGTGTTTATCACACTCGGGCCGGACGGCGTGTTCGCCGCTGAAAAAGGCTGCGAATGTTACCTTCCCTCGCTGGCCCCACGCCTGAAAAACGCCACCGGCGCGGGCGACGCCTTTACCGCCGCCATGACCTGGGCGTGGATGCGGGGCATGTGCCTGGAAGAGAGCTGTCTTGCCGGAAGCGCCGCCGCCGCCATCGCCGCC
>DVGE01000088.1 GCA_018712885.1 Candidatus Pullichristensenella stercoripullorum
CCACCTTGCGGCGGGCGCGCATGTAGATGCCGGTGACGGTGGTGCGCGCCACATCCATGCGGCGGGCGCACTCCTCCTGAGTGAGGTTTTCATAGTCCATCAGGCGCAGGGCCTCGAACTCGTCCACCTGCATGACCACCGGCTCGGCGGCGGCGGCGTTTTGCGGCTCAAAATGCGTGCAGCGCGGCGCGGCGCAGACGCGGCGGCATTTGCTCGGCCTCGGCATGGCGGCCTCCTAGCCGTGGCAATGGCCGCCGCAATCGTGACCGTGATGGCCGTTGCAATCGTGATGACCGTGCTCGTGGCCGTGGTGATCGCAGGTGGCGGAAGCCGTAGCCTGGAGCGTACCAGCCAACAGCGCGCGGACGGCTTCGTCAGCGCTGCCCTGCACGCCCGCGTGGACGGCCACGCCCATCTGCGCAAGCGCCATACGCGCGCCCTCGCCCATGCCGCCGCAGATCAGCGTATCCACGCCCGCCTGTTCGAGCTGGGCTGCCAGGGCGCTGTGGCCCGCTTCGTCGCCCTCGAGGATGCGTTCGGACTGGATGGCGCCGTTTTCCACCTCGTAGAGCTTGAACTGGCGCGTGCGGCCAAAGTGCTGAAAGACGTTCCCATTTTCATAGGTAACCGCGATCTTCATGTTTGAAACCTCCATTTCTGACATATGTTATTTACAGGCATAGTTTAGCACGGGGCGCGGCGTTTGTCAAGCTCTCGGAAAAAAATTTCCCGGCATGCGTTTCAGACGTGCTCCGGGCGGGTATTTATAGAATATCATGGCTGGCCGTCTGGCCGGAAAGGGAGATACGGATGAAGAAATACACTTGCACGGTTTGCGGTTGGGTATACGACGAAGCGGCCGGCGACCCGGACAACGGCATCGCCCCCGGCACCAAGTGGGAAGACCTGCCCGAGGATTTCGTCTGCCCCCTGTGCGGCGTGGGCAAGGATCAGTTCGAGGAAGCCTGACGGCGCGAAAAAACGGACGCTCTCTGCGAGGGCGTCCGTTTTTATTTATGCTTTTTATGTCCTTTCCGGCCAGGGCACGGGGAGCATGCCCATTTTGCCGCGCATGTCGAACAGCAGCTCGATGAGGCTCTTGCGGTAGGGGATGAATGTGCCCGCGTCGATCATTCGCAGCACGTCTTCCCGCGCGGCCCAGCGGACATCCATGACTTCCTCGGCTTGCAGACGCAGGCTTTGCGCGTCCACATCGCGCACGATGCAGTAGATGTCGTCAAAGCCCCGGGAAAAGTTGACGGTCAGCGCCGGACGCACGCCTTCGAGGGCGGGGTCGAAGCCCAGCTCCTCGCGCGTCTCGCGGCTGGCGGCCTGACGGCTGCTCTCCCCGGCGAGCGCGCAGCCGCCGGCGCTGAGATCCCACCTGCCGGGCCACGCGGCCTTCGTCTCCTGCCGCCGCTGGATGAGCATGCGGCCCTGGCGGTCGAAGACGCAGACGTGGACGACCAGGTGCAGCCCGCCGTCGGGAAAACCGCCGAATCGTTCCGCCGTTTCACCGGTGGGCCGGCGGTCCTCATCGTACATGTCGAGAAGCTCCATGGTCATGCCCCCCTGAGCGCGAAGCCGTAGTCGAACATGCGGCGCGCGTCTGTCCAGCGGTTCGTGCCGTTGGCGCCGCTCTTGAAGATGACGGCGATCAGCTCCACGCCGTCGCGCTCGGCATAGCAGACGAAGCAATAGCCCGCCGCCGAGGTGAAGCCCGTCTTGCCGCCGACGGCGTCCTCGTCGTAATACTCGGAATCGGGGTCGAAGATGAGGTAGCTGCATTGCAGCGTGCGCGCGGCGCGGTCGCTGGTAGCGGGCACCTGATAGGTGTGGGTGGTGAAGACCTCGCGGAATTGCTCGTTTTGCAGGGCGAAGCGGGTCAGCGCCGCCATGTCCTGCGCGGTGGTGTAGTGCGTTTCGCTCTGGTAGCCGTGGGGATTGTCATAGTGGGTACCGGAGAGCCCGAGCTCCTGCGCCTTTTCGTTCATGCGGCCTACAAAGGCGTCCACCGAGCCGGCGGTGAGGGTGGCGATGGCGTTGGCGGCGTCGTTGCCGGAGCGGATCATCAGGCCGTAGAGCAGATCCTGATAGCGCAGGCGCTCGCCCGGATTCACAGGCATGCGCGAGGAATCGCCGGGCACCTGTCCGGCGGAGGCGGGCGTGGTGACGATCTCCTCGAAATTCCCCCGCTCGATGCCGAGCAGCAGAGTCATGATCTTGGTGGTGCTGGCGGGGTACATGCGCTCGGAGGCGTTCTTGTCGAGCAACACCTCGCCGCTGTCCGCGTCGATGAGCACGGCGGCCTGCGCGTAGAGGTTGCCGGCGCGCAGGGAGAGGGGGTTGCGGTCATTGTACATGGCGGGCGTGCAGATGTCGAAGCCCAGCAGTTCGGAGTAGAGGTAGTGCAGCGTGTTTTCATCGGCCTCGCCGCTGGCTGTGATGCCCTCCGCGCCGTTGTCGATGAGCATCTGCTGGAAGGCGCGCACGGCGTCGGCGGTGTTCTGGCCATAGTTGCCATCGGCGGCACCGAAGAGGTAGCCCAGCTCGACGAGGCGGCGCTGGGCGCGGCGCACATAGCCGTTTTTGTCGCCCTCTTTGAGAGGGTAGTCGGCGTCGGCGACGCTGTCGTCGTAGAGGAGCGCCTGCGTTTTTTCGTCGGCGACGCCGTCGCTGCGCAGGTCATAGCCCCTGGCGCGGAAAAACGTTTGAAAATCCGCGACTGCCTCGACGGTCTTGGGGCCATAG
>DVGE01000089.1 GCA_018712885.1 Candidatus Pullichristensenella stercoripullorum
AGCGATGGTCTACCATTATAGCACGCGCCGCGCCGCACTGTCAACGCGGAAGTTGCTCAGGTTAAAAAATGAATTCTCCGCAGGAAATAATACATTTTTCGCCCCTATCCCGGCAAATGTGCAGAAGTTTGCCGACAAATTTGCAATTTCCTCTTGCAAATCCCGCAAAAAAGGGTTATACTCTTTCTATATCGACCGTACATGTGCGAAAGGGAGGGGTTTCAGCGTGGAAAACGCGCAGGAATTGATCCAGCGGCTCAACCACAGCGGCAAAAAGCTGTCGAAAAGCCACCGGCGCATCGCCGAGTGCATCGTCTCGCATTACGACAAGGTCGTGTTCATGACCGCCTCCAAGCTGGGCGAATACGTCGGCGTGTCGGAATCCACGGTGGTGCGCTTTGCCGCGGCGCTGGGTTATTCCGGGTATCCACAGCTGCAAAAGGCGTTGCAGGAATTGATCCGCCACCGCCTCACCGCCTCCCAGCGCTTTGAGATGACTTCGGATATGGATCACGCCCAGGTGCTCAACAAGGTGCTGAAGGCGGACATCATGAACATACGCTCCACGCTGGACGAACTGGACCTCAACGCCTTTGAAAAGGCCATCGACCGCATCATACAGGCGCGGGCCATTTACGTGCTCGGTCTGCGCGCCTCCGCGCCGATCGCCGAGTTCTTCGTTCACTACTTAAAGTACATCTTCGCCAACGTCACGGTGGTCACTTCGGGCATCAGCGACGTATTCGAGCAGCTTTCCCGCATCAGCGAGGACGACCTGCTCATCGGCATCTCCTTCCCCCGCTATACGGCGCGCACCATCGAGGCCATGGAATTCGCCCGCTCGCGCGGCGCGGAGCTGATCGCCATCACCGACGGGCCGCTCTCGCCTTTGCACTCCACGGCGGACGTGTGCCTGATGGCCAAGAGCGACATGGCTTCGTTCGTCGATTCGTTCGCCGCCCCCCTCTCGCTCATCAACGCCCTCATCGTCGCCCTCAGCCAGCGGCGGCGGCAGGAGGTCTCCGAGCACTTTACGGAGCTGGAAAGCATCTGGGCCAATTACGACGTATACCTCGCCAAGAGCGGAGAATGACATGCGAAAAGACATTTTGATCGTTGGCGGCGGCGCGGCTGGACTCATGGCCGCGCTGTTTGCCGCGCGCGGCGGCGCGCAGGTGACGCTGCTGGAGCGCAACGAAAAGCTGGGCAAGAAGATCTACATCACCGGCAAAGGGCGCTGCAACCTCACCAACGCCTGCGAGCAGGAAGAGTTCATGCGCCACATACTGCGCAACCCGCGCTTTTTGTACGCGGCGCTGGCGGCGCTTGACAACTTCGGCACCATGGAATTGATGGAGAGCCTCGGGCTTCCCCTCAAGACCGAGCGCGGCGAGCGCGTCTTCCCTGCTTCGGACAAGGCCAGCGACGTGACGGGCACGCTCGCGCGCGAACTTGCGCGCCTGGGCGTGACGGTGCGCTTGAACGCGCGCGTTTCCCGCCTGTTGACAGAAGACGGGCGCGCCGCGGGCGTGCTTCTGGAAAACGGCGAAGCGGTCCGGGCGGACGCGGTGATCCTCGCCACCGGCGGCGTCAGCTACCCCTCCACCGGCTCCACCGGCGACGGACACCGCATGGCGGAGGAGACGGGGCACGCGCTCACCAATGCCCTGCCCGCCCTCGTTCCCATCGAAACGGTGGAGACGTGGCCTTACGCGCTTTCCGGGCTTTCCCTGCGCAACGTCAAGCTCTTTGCCTACGAAAAGGGCGCAAAAAAGGAAAAGCGCATCTTTGCCGAGCAGGGCGAGCTGCTTTTTACCCATTTCGGCATTTCCGGGCCGCTGGTCTTGACGCTTTCCAGCCTGCTGCCGGAGGACCTTTCCCGCGTGCGGCTGGCCATCGACCTGAAGCCGGCGCTGGACGACGGCACGCTGGACGCGCGCATGGTGCGCGATCTGCGCGAACTTTCCCGCAAGCAGCTCATCACCGTGATGGACGGCCTCGCGCCGCACAACCTGGCGCTGACGCTTTTGGAACTGGCGGGCATCTCCCCCGCCCTGCCCGCCAACGCCCTGACGCACGAGCAGCGCGCGGCGCTGCGGGGGCTTTTCAAGGCGCTGCCGCTCACGCCGCTGAAGCTGCGCGGCTTTTCTGAGGCCATCGTCACCCGCGGCGGCGTGAACGTGCGCGAGGTGAACGCCTCGACCATGGAATCGAGGCGCCTGCCGGGGCTGTACTTTGCCGGGGAGATGCTCGACGTGGACGGCACCACCGGCGGCTTCAATCTGCAGATCGCCTTTTCCACCGGCGCGTTGGCCGGCAAGAGCGCGGCGAAGGAGGCGGAGGCATGAACATCCGCGTGGCGGGGCTGGTGAACGAATCCATCGTCGATGGGCCGGGGTTCCGCTTCGCCATCTTCACGCAGGGCTGCCCGCACGCCTGCCCCGGCTGCCACAACCCGCAGACGCACGACTTTGCCGGCGGGCAGGAGATGGACACGGCGGAGATCATCGCCCGCTTCCGCGCCGACCCGCTGCTGGACGGCATCACCCTCACCGGCGGCGACCCCTTCTGTCAGCCCGCCGCCTGCGCCGT
>DVGE01000090.1 GCA_018712885.1 Candidatus Pullichristensenella stercoripullorum
AATTGCGCGGCGTTCATCACCGCCGAGGAGAAGGTGTTTTCGCCGATGAGCGCGTAGACGGCGAGGCCGGTCTTGTCCCGCAGGTCGGCAAGGCGGTCGATGAGCGACTCCAGGATGGAGGAATCGCCGCCGCCGTTGTAGCGCAGGTCTACGCAGACCTTGGCGTAGTTTCCCGCTTCCAGTTCCTCCGTCACCTCCTCCACGAAGTCCGCCATCGGGTATTCCGGGTCTTCGGCGCAGGAATAGTAGCCGATCCAGAGCGTGTCGCCGTAATTTCGATATTCGTAGAGGCCGGCGGGCTGTTCGGCGGCGGGGATGGCTTCGCGCTCGAGGAAGGAAAACTGCGCTGTGTACATTTCCTCCCCCACCAGTGCTTCGATGGCGGCGGTATGCTCCGCTCCCTGCGCGTCTGTGAAGGTCACGTCCGCCTGCGATGCGTCGTCCAATATGCCCACGTAGCGCAGTCCCTCGGCGTCGGCGATGTTGGCGGCGAGCTGCGTTTGCAGGCGTGCTTCATTGTCGTAGCTGATGAGCGGCGTGAGGCGGGCAAAGACTTCGGCCATGGGCACGCCCGCGATGGCGGTGATCTCCATGCCGAGGTAGTCCGCATAGGGCTCAGTGGTGGCGAGGAGGTAGACCCTGCCGGAAAAGAGGCCGGTCTGCAGGGGCAGCGCGCGCAATTCCCCCTGCGCGTTGCCGCCAGAGAACCACGCCTGCGTGTGCGCGTCGCCCAGCGAGGCGGCGAGTTCGATGAGCGCGTAGCAGGCGGTGATGTCGTCGGTATCTTCCTTGCGCAGCGTTTCCGCCGCCGCCTCCACGCGCGCTTCCCATTCCCCGGGCGTCACCAGCGCAAAGAGATCGTAATGCCCCTGTTCAAGGCCCGCGCGCATGGTTTCCAGATCGGAAAGACGCTCTTCCACGTTCGTCTCCGCCGCGGCGGGCAGGGCGGCGAGCAGCAGCGCCAATGCGAGGCACAAAATCGTTTTCAGCATATTGCGAAGCATATGGTTTCTCCTATCCGAACACATTTTGTATCTTCTCCCGCTCCGCCGCGCCCTCGACCCAGTTTTCCACGTAGCCGCAGTCGCAGCAGACGTAGCGGATGACGGGGATCTTTCCCAGCAGCGTCACGGTGGTGGTGTAGATGTTGTTGCCGCTGGCGTAGCGGTTGGGGTTGTCCGGCACGCGCGCGATGTTTTGCGAGCCGCACTTGGGGCAGATGTGCGTGTTCTTCATCACCATTCCCTCTTTTCGTAAGCGCGACAGGAAATGACGTAGGAAAGGGGCATGCACGCGATCACCGCCGCGAGCAGGACCAGATAGACCGTCTTGAATGGGAAGCGCGCTTCGGTCGACATACCGCTGAACGTGCCGATGAGTACGGCCACAAGCACGATCAGGATATAGAAATTCACGCGCGCCTTTTCCGAGCCGAAGCGGTATGTCAGCGGCAGCAGCACACATGGCCCAATCAGGCTAAAGACAAACATGCCCACAACCATCATGGCAAACCCTTCCGCGAGCGACGAACCGTTGCGCAAAACCGCGATCGCCTGCAATACGGTCATAAGGATTCCCATGACGGCGATCAGCAGCAGCGAAAGCAGGTACTTTTCCCGCACCTCGTCGCGCCGGCGGAGGGGCAGCGTGCCGGCGTAGGCTGGCCAGTGGAAGCGCTCGTCGTAGGAAATGAGCGTCACCGGCAGGATGCCGAACATTATCGTCGGATAGGCCATGAAAAACAGGCTTTCCGAAGAAATGAACGACACTGCCGCGAACACCGCGACGATAAACAGGTACGAGCGGCAATAGCTCTTGGCCATATACCAGTCCTTCAAAAACAGCGCGCGCATCAGCGGTCCCCCCTTGCCATGTAGACGAACAGTTCTTCCAGCCCCACGGGAGAAATTTGCATCCCGGCGGGCACGCGACTTCTTTCCACCACGGCCTCCACGCCGTAGGGCGAGGACTTACTGCCCTTGACGGCGGCGCCGTCCAGCTCCGCGAGCTGTTCGCGGCTGACGTGGATGAGGCCGTACTTCTCCAGCAGCGCGTCCTTTTCATCGCAGAGCATCAGCTTCCCTTTGTGGAGAAAGGCGATATAGTCGCAAACTTTCTCCAGGTCGCTGACGATGTGCGAGGAAAGGAGGATCGAGTGCCCCTCGTCGCGCGTGTAATCCATAAAAATATCCAAAATCTCGTCGCGCGCCACGGGGTCGATGCCGTTGAGGGCTTCGTCCAGGATGAGCAGGCGGGCGTTGTGCGAAAGCGCCACCGCCAGCGAGAGCTTCATCTTCATGCCGCGGGAAAAGTCCTTGAAGGGCTTGTCCTCCGGCAGGGAGAGCTTTTGCAGGTTCTCATCGTAGGCGCGCGCATCCCAGTTCCGATAGGCGGCGGCCATGATCCTGCCCGCCTGCCGCGCGGTGACGCACTCGGGAAAGCCGGCCTCGTCCAGCACCACGCCCAGTTCTTCCTTGACGGCGCGGCCGTCTGTATCCATGTCGCGGCCAAGCACGCGCACCGCGCCGCCGTCCCTTTTGAGCATGCCCAGCAGGAGTTTGATCACGGTGGTTTTGCCCGCGCCGTTCTCCCCCACCAACCCCATCACGCAGCCCTCGGGCAGGGTCAGGGATACGCGGTCGAGGGTGAAATCCCTATAGTGTTTGGTAAGGTCTGTGAGTTCCAC
>DVGE01000091.1 GCA_018712885.1 Candidatus Pullichristensenella stercoripullorum
GTTTACTTCTTCTGGCAGGACTGGTTCGCCACCGTGCAGCTCGTCTTGCAGGCGCTCTGGCAGGAAGCCTGGCACTCGCCGCAGCCGCCGGTCTGGGCGCTCTGGCTCAGGCAGGGCTTCTGGATGGTCTGGATGTGCTTCATTGCGTTTTCACCTCGTTCATCAATTCGCGGCGCGGGCCGCTATCGTGTCTATTATACACGACGCGGCCCGCGCACGCAAGGGATATTCGTGAAATTTACCGTCAGGACAGCTTTGCGTAGCGCGAGGAGATCCACACGCTCTGTCCGTTGTAGGTGACGTTGTACCAGCGCACGCCGCGGCTGTCCGTGGAGCTGGAGCCGCGGTAGGTGAGGTTCTGACCCTCATGCACGGTGGTCACGCGGCTGTAGTTGAGGCCCGGGCCGGTGCGCAGCCACACCGAACCGCCGGAGACATAAACCTTGGAGTAGCTGGAAGAAGAGCTGCCGGAGCTGCTCACGGGCTTGACGTCCGGCGTGGTTACCAGGCGCGAATAGGCGCCCGAGACCCAGCCGATGCCCGCCGAGGTGGTCACCTTGTACCAGACCGTGCCGCCCACGGTGGCCGTCTCGCCCAGGTAGATCATGTTCGTGCCGTTGGCGACGGTGGTGATCTTGGCGTTGCCGGTGCCCGCGCCACTGCGCACGTTCAGCGCCGCCGTGGCGCGCACGGCGCGCTCCTCAGAAATGGCGGTGCCGTTGGCCAGCAGGTTGGAGTACGCCCAGGAGATCCACGCCGTGGAGCCGTTGTAGATGACCTTGTGCCAGCCCATGCCGCGGCTGTCGAACTGGCTCACGCCGGCGTAGGTGAGCGTCCTGCCGCTTTTCAGGCTGGTGATCTTGCCGTAGCCCAAGCCCGGCCCCTTGCGCAGGTTCACCGAGGCGGTGGTGCGCACGGTGTAGTTGCTGGCGGCCAGAGCCGCCGTGGGCGCGAGCACCGCCGAAAGTACCAGCGCCAGCATCAGTGTGAGGCAAAGTATACGCTTCATATTCATACCCTCCCGTTCTTTCCCGCGGCCAGCGGGCCGCTTGCGTTGTTTTCATTTCCTTGGACGCGGGCAAACGGCGGGAAGTTCCCAATTTTCGGAAAAAAATCCTTGCAAAAATATTGCGCGGACGTCGTATTTTCGTCATGCTTTCGCCGCTTTGCCGCGCCGCCGCGCGCGGGGATGCAGGTTGGCGCACACCGCGCCCACCGCCGCGCCGAACCCGCCGCCCAGAAGCATCTCCAGGAGCATCGCCCCGGCCGAGAACAGCGCCCCGCCGAGCTGCCAGTAGAGCGCGTAGCCCACGGCCATGTACAAAAGCCCCACCGCCGCGCCGGTGAAAAAGCCGCGTTCGCCGCCCACGCCCACGGCAAAGCGCGCCCCCAGCGCCACGCACAGGAGTTTCAACAGCTGGTTGAGCGCCGTCAGCGCCCCGTCGGATACCTCCAAGTAGATTACCGCCGCCGCCAGAAGCAACATGCCCAAAAGCGTCGCCGCCGCCGCCGTCAAAAACCCCCGCAGAATCGCCCAAAGCGCCTTCATGCGCGCCCCCTTCATGCGCATCCCTCCCTTTCTTGCGCTAAAGGCTATGCTTGAACACCGGGGCGTATTCGTGGTATAATGCGCCTATGGATACGCAAGAAATTCTGCGCGCGCTTTCCACGCTGCGCGCAAGCGCCATGCCGGGGGAATACGACCTGCACCGTCTGGCGGCGGAGGCGTTCAAAGCCGCCTGCCTGCCCTGCGCGCACGAATACCGCCTCGCCCCGCGCCGGCGCATCGACTTTTTTCTGGAGGGCGTGGGCGTAGAGATCAAGAAGGGCCGCCCCAACGCGCGCGAATTGCTTAAGCAGGTGGAGCGCTACCTGGCCTGCGACGAGCTCAAGGAGATCGTCGTCGTCACGCAAAAGGACACGCCCCTGCCCGCGCGGGTTCTGGGCAAGCGCGTGACCTGTATTTCCCTTGACCGCCTCTGGGGGGTGGCGCTGCCGTGAACTATCCCTTTTACCTGCGCGACGCGCCCGTGGACGGGCACATCTACGGGACGCTCTCCTACAATCGCAAGAGCCGCACCTGGACGATCAAGGCCGAGCCCTGCGTCACCGAGCTTGCCAAGCGCCTCTTTCCCGGCTGCGACGGCCGCGGCCGGGGCGTGGCGCGCTTTACCGCGCACCGGCGCGTGGTGGGCGACCTCAACTGGCTGATGCTGCGCTACCCGCTGGAAATTGCCGAGCGCGACCGCCAGCGCTGGGAGGAGGCGCTTGCCGAGGCCCGCGAATACGCCGTGCGCCGCGAGGCCATGCTTTCAAGCCCGCAGACGGCTACGCCGCCGCCCGGCGCCTTTGCCGGCGAACTGCTGGATTTTCAGAAGCAGGGGCTGGCCTTTCTGCTCGCCGCCCGCCGCTGCCTGCTGGCCGACGAGATGGGCCTGGGCAAGACAGTGCAGGCGCTGGCGTTTCTCGCCACCACCTCGGCCTATCCGGCCGTCCTCGTGGTGCCGCCGCACCTCATTCGCAACTGGCAGCGGGAGCTTCAGCGCTTTCTGTCCCCGGACGGGCGTTTGCGCGTGCACGTCATCCGCGGCCTCACGCCCTACAAGCTGCCCGAGGCGGACGTCTACATCATCCACTACCTGCTTTTGCGCGGCTGGAAGGACGTTTTGCCCGAACAGGGCTTCCGCACCGCCATCTTTGATGAAATGCAGGAACTGCGGCGCAACGGCACGGGCAAGTATTCCGCGGCCAGCCTGCTGTCGCAATCGTGCGAAAACGTCATCGGCCTGTCCGGCACGCCCATCTACAACCAGGGCGGCGAGATCTGGAACGTGGTCAACATCCTCGACTTCCACTTCCTCGGCGACTGGGAGAGCTTTTCCCGCGAGTGGTGCTACGGCTACAATTCCGCGGTGGTGGCCAAGCCGGAGCTGCTGGGCGAACATCTGCGCCGCGAGGGGCTGATGCTGCGCCGCGTCAAGCGCGATGTCTTGAAGGAGCTGGCGCCCAAGCGCCGCCTCGTGCAGGAGATCGACTGGGACGACAGGGTCTACCGCGAGCTGATGGCCCCCGTGGCCGAACAACTGCGCCTTTTGCGCGCCACGGACGATCCCTCGCGCCGGGCGCTGATCGAGGACGCCATCTGCCAGCGCCAGCGGCAGGCCACGGGCATCGCCAAGGCGCCGTTCGTGGCCGCGTTCGTGCGCGCGCTGGTGGAGGCGGGGGAGAAGGTGCTGCTCATGGGGCACCACCACGCGGTGATGGACATTTACAAGAAGGAACTCAAGGGCCTGCGCCCCGGCTTCATCACCGGCCGGGAGACGGACAAACAAAAGGAAAAGGCCGCAGACGATTTCATGCAGGGAAAGACCGACCTGCTCTGCCTCTCGCTGCGCTCGGCCAGCGGCCTGAATTTGCAGCGCGCCACCTGCGTGGTGTTCGGCGAACTAGACTGGTCGCCCGCGGTACACTCGCAGGCCGAGGACCGCGCCCACCGCATCGGCCAGGAGGATTCACTTTTGTGCTACTACCTCGTCTCCCCCCGAGGCAGCGACCGCGAGATGCAGGACGCGCTCGGCCTCAAGGTGAGCCAGTTCGTCTCCCTGATGGGCGACCGGAAACAGACGCAGGAGGAAAAGCTCTTCGTGGAAAGCCAGGCCCGCGAGCGCATCCGCCATCTGGTGGCGCATTTGCAGGCCGAGGAGGAGGACAAGGGCTGATTTGCTGGAATGTTTCTGGACGGCCTTTCCCGACTGCACGGCCACGCCGGGGGCAGGGCGGCGCAGCCGGCACCCTGCGCGCGTCGCAAATATTAGTATTACAATGTAATTCTTGCGTAAATTCCCTTGTGCTTCTCCTGTTCACGTCATAAAATAGTGGGAAACAGGCGCAAAAGAAACATCGCAAGGAGAAGAATGTATGAAACTGGTACTGAAGGAAAAGGTGTTCGCCCTCAAGGAACGCTTCAACGTCACCGACGAGCAGGAACAGCCGCTTTACAGCGTGGAGGGCAAGTTCTTCTCCTGGGGCCATCAGTTCGACGTGGAGGA
>DVGE01000008.1 GCA_018712885.1 Candidatus Pullichristensenella stercoripullorum
GGCACCACCTCCGACCCCACGCCGCTGGGCACGTTCACGGCGGGCGGCCCCTGCGGGCGCTGGTACTACTTCAAGAAGTTCGACTGCTGGGCGCAGTACGCCTACCGCATCAACGGGCCGTATCTGTTCCATTCGGTACTCTACTCGGAAAAGGACACCGCCACGCTCAGGCAGAGCTCGGTCAACAACCTTGGCCGGCGCGCCTCGCACGGCTGCGTGCGCCTGTCGGTGGAGGACGCCAAGTGGATCTACAACAACTGCCCGGCGGGCACCACGGTCAAGGTCTACTGACCGCCCCGGGGGAGCGACCCTCCCCCGCCTACATATTTAATTGTATATTTACTTTTTAGGCTTAAAAGCGCGACAATGTTTGGTTATAATATATTCGTATACGACTGCCACGAAGGGGTGTGACCTTTGCTTCGCAGACTGCTTTGTATCTTACTGACCCTCTGCCTGCTCATCGGCTATGCCGCGGCGGAGGACAGCGCCAGCGCCGCGCCCACGCAGGAGCCGCCCGAGGGCGCGCTCGCCAACGGCATGGTGGACGGCGCGGGCGAGAGCGCCGTGCAGGGATTGCAACAGCGGCTCATCGACCTGGGGCTGCTCACCGGCGAGGCCGACGGGCACTTTGGCGACGCCACCGAGGTGGCCGTGGAGCTGTTCCAGCAGATGTACGGGCTGGACGCGACCGGCTACGCCGACGAGGAAACGCTTTCCGCGCTCTCCGCGGCGCAGGACGGCGTGCTGGAGGTGCAGGAAGACCTTATCGCCGTGGGCGTGCTCAACGGCGCGGCTGACGGCGTGCTCGGCGAGAGCACTGAGAAGGCCATTTCCACCTTCCAGCAGATGTTCGGCCTGGAAGCTACCGGCGTGGCCGATCCTGAGACGCGCGAACTGCTTTCCACCTCTTCCAACGTCATCTTCGGCGTGCAGACCAAGCTCATCGAGCTGGCCTACCTGACCGGCGTGGCCGACGGCGTGCTCGGCCCCGCTACGGAAACGGCCATCTCCGAATTCCAGCAGATGCACGGGCTGGAAGTCACCGGCGTGGCCGACCCCGAGACGCGCGAGCTTTTGCAAAACGGCACGGGGCTGACGGTGAAGCCCACGCCCACGCCCTCGCCGCGCGCACATGGCGCCCAAGGCACCGACATAGAGCTTTCCCAGCAGCGTCTGGCCGAGTGGGGCTTCCTCAAAGGCTCGGTGGACGGGCATTACGGCGATGATACCGAGGACGCGGTGAAGGAATTCAAGACCTACCAGTACGACGACTACCTCGCCTATCTGGAGGCCAACCCCACGCCCTCGCCGGAACCCACGCCGACGCCTACCCCCGCGCCGACCCCGACGCTGGCCCCCGGCGAACAGCCGGTGGTGGTCGACGCCACGCTGCCCCCCGATCCCACCCCGACCCCCACGCCCGCGCCCTATGAACCGGACGGCGAGATCACCGACAGCCTGCTGGAGCTCTTCAAAAACGACAGTTTTGAAGTCTACCGCGAAACGGTGCGCAATGGCGACGAGGGCCGCGAAGTGGAGCGCGTGCAGCGCAGGCTCCATCAGCTCAATTACTTATACAGCGCCGACGGCGCTTTCGGCACGCTGACGGAGAACGCCCTCAAATACTTCCAGCGCAAGAACAACCTCGACCAGACCGGCGTGGCCGACGAGGAGACGCAGCAGGTGCTGTTCAGCCCCGACGCCATCGAGAGCGAGGAATATGTGTTCCCCTACAAGCTGGTGGTGGACCTCTCCGACCGCCGCACCTACGTCTACCGCTGGACGGGCGACGGTTACAATGAGCGCATCGACACCTTCAAGTGCTGTGTGGGCGCGCCCAAGACGCCGACGCCTCAGGGCACCTTCCAGGGCGCCGGGCAGGCGGGCGGACGCTGGTATTACTTCAAGGACTTCAACTGCTACGCGCAATACGCCTGGCGCATACAGGGCGGCATACTGTTCCATTCCGTTACATACAGCCGCCCCAATGAGAACTCCGGCGGCTCCACGCGCTCGCTCGGCCGCGCCGAATCCCATGGCTGCGTGCGCCTGACGGTGAGCGACGCCAAGTGGATCTACGATAACTGCCCAATGGGTACCACCGTGGTTGTCCAGGAATAAGGATACATAACCCGGACGGGGAGGCTTTACGCCTCCCCGTCCAATTTTTGTTGACCCCCTACCCCGAAAGCGGTATAATAAGGGGGAACGGAGGACGCACATGAACATCACCCAGTTTAAGTACGCCATCGAGGTGGAGCGCACCGGCTCCATCTCCCAGGCGGCGGAAAACCTCTATATGGCGCAGCCTAACCTCAGCAAGGCCATCCGCGAATTGGAGGAAAACCTCGGCTTTACGGTATTCGAGCGCACCTCGCGCGGCGTGGTGCCCACGCGCCGGGGCGTGGAATTTCTCAAACTGGCGCGGGGCGTGCTTTTGCAGGTGGAGCAGATGGAGGCCCTGCGCGACGATCAGAGCGGCAACGTGCAGCGGTTGAGCCTTTCCATGCCGCGCGGCAGCTACATCGCCGACGGCGTGGCGCGCTTTATCGAGGCGCTGGACGCAAGCACGGACATGCGCCTGAGCATCAAGGAGACCAATTCCGTGCAGACGGTCAACAACGTGCTCTCCGGGCGCTTCCGGCTGGGCATCATCCGCTACCGCGTGCAGCACGAGGCGCACTTCCTCGACTTCCTCGATGAAAAGGAACTGACGTTTGAGCAGGTGTGGGAGTACGATTACGAGGTGCTCCTTTCCAAAGTGCACCCACTGGCAAACGAAGACCCGCTCGACCCTGTGCGGCTGGAGGACTATATCGAACTCACCCACGGCGACAAGACCGTGCCGCACCTTGCCTCCCTGCCCAAGACGGCGCACCGCCCCGGGGACTGCGAAAACCGCCGCATCCTCATCTACGAGCGCGCCGACCAGTTTGAAATTTTGAGCCGCATCCCCACCACCTACATGTGGACCTCGCCCGAGCCGCGGCGCATCCTTGACCAATGGGGGCTGGTGCAGAAAAAGTGCGCCTCCAACCGCCGCTACCGCGACGTGCTCATCTACCCCCGGCGCTACAACCTCACGGAATACGACCGCCTGTTCATCGACAAACTGTTCGACGCCCGCAACGACATCGCCTTTGGCGACCGCAGAGGGGCGCGGTAAACAATAACTTTTTCCGCCGGCCAGCGCCGGCGGTTTTTTTGCGCCGTTTTCGATTTAACGGAAACATTACTTTCAAACTATTGCATTTTCAGGCGTGTTGTGCTAAGATACCACCATACCACGTTAGCACAGTAAAGCGCTGACGCAAACACGGGAAACAGACCCAATTTCAATAAAGGAGCGTTTTGACCATGAAGAAGATCCTGAGCATGCTGCTGGTTTTGATCCTTGCCCTTTCGACGGCGACCTTCGCCTTCGCGGAAGAGGAGAGCGACGCCGACTACATCCTCGGCAACGGCGTTCTCAACATCGGCATCACCCTCTTCGCCCCCATCAACTACGAAGACCCCGAGACGGGCGACCTGATCGGCTTTGACACCGAACTTGCCAAGGCGGTGTGCGCGGACCTCGGCATCGAGGCCAACTTCATCGTCATCAGCTGGGACGCCAAGGAGATCGAGCTGAACTCCAAGAACATCGACTGCATCTGGAACGGCATGTGCATCACCCCCGAGCGCGAGGAGAACATGTCCATCAGCGAGCCTTACCTGCTCAACACGCAGGCGATGGTCATGAAGGCCGACCGCGAAGAGGAGATCATGGCGGACGTGAACGGTTACACGGTCGTAGCCGAGCAGGGCTCCACCGGCGAGGGCAAGCTGCAGGGCACCATCGAGGACGACGACACCGTGGAAGTCTCCGCGCAGGAATACTTCGCGGGCTGCACCTACATCCCCGTGGGATCCATGGCCAACGCGCTTCTGGAAGTCAAGTCCGGCACGGCGGACATCGCCCTGGTAGACAGCGTCTGCGCCCTGGGCATGGTGCGCCCGGACAGCGACTATGCCGACCTGGTGGTCAACATGGACAACAACTTCGGCGACCAGTTCTACGGCATCGCCTTCCGCAAGGGCAGCGACTTCACCGCCATGGTCAACGAGTCCATCGCCAAGCTGAAGGAGGACGGCACGGTGGCGGAACTGGCCGAGAAGTACGGCCTCACCGACGCGCTGATCCAGTAAGCGACTGACCAACGGTAACAGCAAGAGCCGCCGGCAGCACCACAGCGCCGGCGGCCCATTCCCCGGATAAAGGAGAGAGAAGTGTATGTTCACCCCCGAAGGCGCGGTCGTGCTCGGCAAGCTGCTGGACGGCTTTGTGCTGAATCTGCAGATCTTCGTCATCACGCTGATCGGTTCGCTGCCGCTGGGCCTCATCATCATGTTCGGCTCCCGCTCGCGGCTGGGCCTGCGCGTGTTCGGGCGCATGTTCCGCCCCATCCGGCTGCTGACGCGCGGCTTTGTGTGGGTCATCCGCGGAACGCCCTTGATGCTGCAGCTCATCTTCGTGTTCTACGGCCCGGGGCTGATGGGGCTGCCGCCCATCAAGTCCCGCGTCACGGCCACGCTGGTGACGTTCATCATCAACTACGCGGCCTACTTCTCCGAAATCTTCCGCGGCGGCATCGACTCCATCCCCCAGGGCCAGTACGAGGCCGGGCAGGTATTGGGCATGACCAAGCGGCAGGTGTTTTTCAAAGTGGTGCTGTTGCAGGTGGTCAAGCGGGTGACGCCCTCGGTGGGCAACGAGATCATCACGCTGGTCAAGGACACGTCCCTTTCGCGCATCATCAGCGTGACCGAGATACTGTTCGTGGCCGACAACTACACCCGTCAGGGCCTTTTGTGGCCGCTGTTCACCACCGCCATATTCTTCCTGATCTTCAACGGCCTGGTGACGCTGGCGTTGGGGCGCATCGAGCGCAAAATGGACTACTTCCGCGCATAGGAGGGTGAACGATGGCGATCCTTGAAGTGACCGGGCTTTCCAAGCACTTTGGCGATTTGGAGGTCATCCGCGACATCAGCTTTTCTCTGGAAAAGGGCGAATCGCTGGCCATCATCGGCTCCTCCGGCAGCGGCAAGACCACGCTTCTGCGCTGCCTGACGGCGCTGGAAACGCCGGACACGGGCACGATCCGCGTATCGGGCGACACGGTGTTCGACGCTTCCCAGCCGCGGCCCAAGGGCGCGCAGGCACGGGCCAATCAGCTGCGCTTCGGGCTGGTGTTCCAGTCGTTCAACCTCTTTCCCCAGTATACGGCGCTGAAAAACGTGACGCTGGCGGCGGAACTGCTGGCCAAGGAGCGCGCGGACTACAAAACGGGCAAAAAGCGCATCCTTGCCGAGATCGCCGAGAAGGGGCGCGCGGCGCTGGAGAGCGTAGGACTTTCTTCCAAAGCGGACAACTACCCGCACCAACTCTCCGGCGGGCAGCAGCAGCGCGTGGCCATCGCCCGGGCGCTGATGCTGGAGCCGGACATCCTCTGCTTCGACGAGCCGACTTCGGCGCTCGACCCGGAATTGACGGGCGAGGTCTTGAACGTCATCCGCTCGCTGGCCGACCGCGACACGACCATGCTCATCGTCACCCATGAGATGCAATTCGCCCGGCAGGTGGCCGACAACGTGCTGTTCATGGACGGCGGCGTGATCGTCGAATACGGCAAGGCGGAAGACGTCATCGGCAACCCGCGCGAGGAGCGCACGCGCAGGTTTTTGGAGCGATACTCCAACGAGCGCTATTCCTCCAACGGTTAAAAGGCAAAACAGGAGCGGCGGGAGGCGTTCGTACCTTCCGCCGCTCTTTCGCGGTCTACTTCCCCGCCATGGCCAATTTGACCGCCACGGGGAACAGTTCCATGACCTTGGCAAGCTCTTCCAGCGGCGGATAGGTCGGCGCGATGCGGATGACGCTGTCCTCCGGGTCGTTGCCGCCGGGGAAGGGCGCGCCGGCGGGGGTGAGGGTGATGCCGGCGTTGGCGCACAGCTCAACAACGCGCTTTGCGCAGCCCCGGGGGGCTCGGTAGCAGATGAAGTAGCCGCCCAGCGGCTTCGACCAGCTTCCGCAGCCGGTCAGTTCCTTCTCCAATACGTCCAGCACCAGCTCAAACTTGGGGCGCAATATCTCCGCATGGCGGGCCATGTGGCGCTCCACCGCCACCATGTCCGGCAAGAAGCGGGCGTGGCGGAGCTGGTTCACTTTGTCAAAGCAGACCATCTGGTAGAGCAGCAGCCCCGCCTGCCGCTCGATGTTGCGCGGGCTGGCGGCCATGGCGCTGACGCCGCCGCCGGCGAAGGTGATCTTCGAGGTGGAGGTGAACAGCAGCGGCCTGTCCTCCGTACCGGCTTCGCGGCAGGACTCGTAGATGTTGAGGATGCTGTCGCGGCGGTCGGGGTAGAGGTGGTGGACGCAGTAGGCGTTGTCCCAGAAGATGCGGAAATCCTGCGCGGCGGTCTCCATGCGGGCGAGACGGCGCACGGCCTCGTCAGAGAAGGTTATGCCGCTGGGGTTGCCGTACATGGGAACGCAGATGATGCCCTTTACCGAAGGGTCGCGGGCGAGGCGCTCGACCATGTCCATGTCCGGACTGCCGTCCACAAGCGGCACGGGGACGCACTCGACGCCGAGCATGGCAAGCATGTGGAAGTGCCAGTCGTAGCCCGGCACGGGGCAGAGGAACTTGAGGCCCGGCACGTCCTTCCACGGCGTATCGCCCGGGAGCGGGCCGTGGAGGATGGCGCGCACGAGGGCGTCGTAGATGAGGTTGACGCTGGAATTGCCGCCGACGATCACCTGCTCGGGCGGCATGCCCAGCAGCGCGCCAAAGAGACGCTTGGCCTCGGGGATGCCGGTGGGATCGCCGTAGTTGCGCGCGTCCACGCCGTCTTCGCAGGCAAAGCCCGCGTCGGTCATGCGCAGCATGGGCAGGGAAAGGTCGAGCTGGCGCGGCTCAGGCTTGCCGCGCGACATGTCCAGATGCAGGCCAAGGGCGCAGAAAGCGTCGTAGCGGGCCTGCAGGATCGCGGTGTCGGTCATTGTTTTTTCCTCCCGGAAGGTGTAGAATACTGTATTATAGTATAGGATGTGGAGGCGCACATGTCAATCGTTCAGACCTATACGGAGGCGTACAGAAATTATCTCTTTGACGAATCGCGCACCATGGGGCGCGCGGACTACATCGCCTTTCCCCGCAACGAGGCGGAAATTATCGAGGCGGTGCGCTTTGCGCGCGACAACCATGTGCCGCTGACGGCGCAGGGCGCGCGCACGGGGCTGGCCGGCGGGGCGAGCCCGCAGGGCGGGATGATCTTGAACCTTTCGCGCATGGACCGCATCCTCGGCATCCGCCGCGACGAACAGGGGCGCTTCCTTCTGCGCGTGCAGCCGGGCGTGGCGCTGACCACGGTGCGCAAGGCGCTGAAAAACAAGAGCTTCGACGTGTCCGGCTGGGACGAGGAGTCCCGCGAGACGCTGAAGGACGTGCGGGCGGGGGCGCTGTTCTTCTCCCCCGACCCCACCGAACCGACGGCCAGCATCGGCGGCATGGCCAGCTGCAACGCCTGCGGGGCGCGCTCGTTCCTCTACGGCTGCACGCGCAAGCATGTGAACGCCCTGCGCGCGGTGCTTGCCGACGGGCGGGTGACAGAGCTTCAGCGCGGGCGCGAGCGGGCGCGGGGGCGCGATTTCGAGCTGCACTGCACGGACGGCAGCGTGGTCAGGGGGCGTCTGCCCGACTTTGACACCCCGGACATCAAGGACGCGCGCTACCTTTTGCGCGCGGACATGGAACTGATCGACCTGTTTCTGGGCAGTCAGGGCACGCTGGGCGTGATCAGCGAGTTGGAGCTGATTTTGCTCCCCTCCCCCGCCCTCCTGTGCGGCGTGACCGCCTTTTTCCCGGACGACGAGAACGCGCTTCAATACGTGTACGCGATGAAGAAATTCGACCCCAAGCCCGCCTCCATCGAGTTTTTCGACAAGCGGGCGCTGGATCTGGTGGAGGCGCAGAAGGCGGAAACGCCGGCCTTCCGCCAGCTGCAGCCGCTGCCGGAGAACTACTGCTGCGCGGTGTATGTGGAGTTCAATCTGGACGACAAAGGCGGCCTCTGCCCGGTGCTGGAAAAGCTCGCGCCGGTCATCGCCCAAAGCGGCGGCGACGCGGACAACACCTGGGTGGCGCGCGACGAACTGGAACTGGAAAAGCTGCTTTTGTTCCGCCACTCCGTGCCGGAGACGATCGACATCCACGTGGAGAAGAACAAGAAAAACGAGCCGGA
>DVGE01000092.1 GCA_018712885.1 Candidatus Pullichristensenella stercoripullorum
AGCCCCTTGTATGCAGTCACGAAAATCTCAATTCCGGCGCGCCGCAGGAATGGCTTTGGCGAACCGTGTGTTTTATTATAGCGGAAAGGGCGCGGCCCGTCAAGACCGGGGCGGGAAAAATCGCCTCAGATGCAAAACGTCGTCCGCCCGTCGTTTTCGTCGGTGACGTATTCGAACCTGTCGCACAGCGCCCGCAGTTCCGCGTCGGCGTGCAGCGCCTCAAGCACATTTTCGTCCTTGCAGTAGATCTCAAAATACCCCCCATCTACGCAAAGCACCGCGCAGCGGCAGGCAGCGCGCTGATAGTCCTCGTAGTCGCAAACAGTCTCGCGCACGGCCTCGCCTGAGTAGCCAAAGGCCCGGGCGAAGAGTATGTAGGGCTCAGCGTCGAGCCATTGCATAAATTCGCGGGACGTATACGAGCCCTCCGGGTCGGTCTCTTCGTCGATGCAGGTAAAGCTGTCCAACTGCCACGCCGGATAGCGCCCGCAGAGGACGCCCATCACGCGCCGCCAGATGAGCGCGAGCGTTTTCAAATTCATGTCCGCATCCGCTCTGAGAAAAAGTCCGCGCGTCACCGTCTGTTCCTCCTTGCCCTCGCCGTGCTTTGGCGGACCATACATGCGCCTGAGCTGCCGGTAGCCCCCGCGCTGCCCGAAGCCGTCCATCGGCATCCACGGCAGGGGGCAGTATCTCTGGATGACCGCGCGCAGCGCCTTGTCATCATCCAGACAGAAGCTGTACGCATCGCCGAAGCGGAGGTAATTGCGCATCCTCTGCCATTCGAAAAAAAAGGCCAGCTCTTCTCAGGGCCTTTCCAGCGGCGAGATGAGCAGCATCGGTATGCGGCCGGAATACCTGTTGCCGTACACTGTAAGCGTGCCGATACAGCGCACGTCCTCCCAGCGAAGTTCAACGCGCGTCCATAGTTTGTAGAGCCGCAGGCCGCGCTCGTCCACCACCAGATACCCGGCCATGCACACGGCCGCGGCGAGCATCAGGACGCAGCACAGCATGAGAAGAATGAATATCCCCATCCCCGGCCTCGGCGACGCTCCCGTTGCGGGAGGCAAAGCGCGGGGCAGGGCTATGACCCCAAAGGCGAACAGGCCGAAGGCTGCGGCCGCCTCCAACAGGTTCGTGGGGCGCGCATAGCGCCGGCGGTCTTTCACGCGCGCCTCCCTTTCTTTCCCGCGTCGTCCGCGTTCCCGCCCTCTTTGGGCGGGTCGAACGTGTAGACGTGCTTTTTCTCGATGCAGCGGCAGGTCAGCGGCGTCCAAGGCAGCGGGCAGTTGGCCTCGATGGCCTCGCGCAGGCCGCGCCAGTCCTCCACGCAGAGGCTGCGCGCGCCGCCAAAGCGCAGCACATTGCCCGTAAAGTGGAGATCGCTGCCGACGCCCTCCGCCGCCCACGGCTCCGCAAGCGGCGAGATGAGCACTACCTTTCGATGGTGATCGTAGGTGTGGTACCGATGCCCGCTGCCAGTCAGATAGGCAAAGCGGCTGACGCAGCGCACCTCCTCCCAGGGAAGTTCCACGCGCGTCCACAGTTTGTAGAGCCGCGCGCCGCATTCGTCCACCACCAGATACCCGGCGTGCCAGACGATCTCAAAGGCAAAGACGAGCGCGATCGCGCCCGCAAGGAGGCCCAGCCACCGCCATTGCGGGTCTGCCAGTATCATGACGGCCCCGCGCGCGAAATAAACGAGCGCGCACAGGCAGAACAACACAACGAAGCGGTTCGTGAACCGCGCGTAACGCGCGCGCTGTCCTTTCATGCCTTCTCCCCCTTTTCCCACGTACAGGCCGCCTCCCGCGCGCGCAGGCAGAGCCAGCGCCCGTTGTCCAGCAGCGCCAGCGCCGCATACGCGCTGCCCTCGCGTCCCATCCACAGCGCCAGCACTTCCGCCGGGGGATGGCCGCGCCGCCGCTGCACCTGCCCGTCGCCAGCCGCGCCGGAAAGATCGCCGTGCAGGCGCAGATGCGAAACGCCGTCAAAGCGCAACCGGGCGCGCTTTTTGCCGTTGTCGGCGCGCAGGCGCAGCAGCGCCGCCTCGCCGCGCAGCGACAGTTCGAGCAGATGCCAGTCGTGAAAGCCCGCCGTTTCCGCGAGCGTCGCCTGCCATGCCTCCGGCAGCGTGGCGCACATGCGCGCTTCCTCGGCGAGCAGCGCCTCGTCCGCCTCCGGGGCGGCAAAGTAGCGGGCGGCGAGCGCTTCCAGATCGCGCTGTTTCATGGCTTTTTCTCCTTTCGTGCCGCCTTGCGCGGGCGGGTATGGCCCTCGTCCGGCCCGAGAAGCCTGCCGTTCCCGCACAGGGGCGTGCCGGGCTGATACCACATCGCTTTGCAGTCGGTCAGCGGGCAGTGCCTGAAAAGCGCCGCCTGAAACCGCGCCCCGGCGTTGAGGATCAATGTCGTCTCCGCGCCATCCCGCCAGAAATTGCGCCACTTGCGCAGGTCGAAGCGGGGCATGGGGGCATCCCACGGCGCTTCCAGCGAGGAGACGAGTAGATAGGGAAGCTGCGCGCCTCTTTCCGAAACGGTGAACGCGGCGACGCTGCGCACGTCCTTCCAGTCGAGCCGCACGCGCGCTCCGAGCTTCCACAGGCGCACGCCCTTCGCGTCCACGGCCGCCAGCCCGCCGCAGACAAGCGCGCCGCCAAGCCCTGCCGCCGCGAGCGATCGATACGCGCCCACGGCGGCCATCGCCGTGCCGGGCGGCGAGATGAGCAGCCCCAACAGCCCGGCGACGGCGCAAACACATCCAAAGACGACCTGCAAGGGGTTCATCCACTGCACGCCGCTTTCGCGCTTTTTCGACATTTTTCGCCGCCTGTTTCCCTGCATCCCTCACCCCTCCGCCCCTATCATACCACGCCCCCGCCGCGCCCGTCAACGCGCCGCCCAACGTCAAATTTTCGCGCGCCCCCGCGCGGGCAGGAAAACGGCGTCGCCGCGTCGAAATCTATCCTATATTGCTTCTTGGGGGAGGCGCGCGCATGGACAGGGACTTTTTGAGTGAATTTCTCGACCTCAACGGCGATGGCCACGTTACGCCCGAGGAGGCGCGCATCGGCCTGAGCTTCCTCGAAACGGCCCTGCACCGCGAGCCGGAGCTGTGGGACGAGGACGGCTTCGACGAGAACGCCGCGGATGACGACGGCGAATACGGCTTCGGCGGCTACCTTCTGGACGACGATGACGGCAGCTTCGAGGGCTTCGACGAGGAGGACGACGACGCGCAGGACGACAGCGGCGACGCGGACAACACCTTCATCGAGGACTTTGACGGCTTTGACAGCTTCGATGAAGACGACGGCTTCGACGACGAAATAGACCGCGACGGCTTCTAGGCGCGGCAAAAGCGGAAGAAGGCGGCGTTCCATCGTCCACACGGCTCCCTTGCGGACGCCGTCGGGCAAACGGTATTTTGAGGATGCATTGCTATGCGCCGTCACCACGTGGCGCGGACGATTTGGCTCCGTCCCCGTCCACATTGCAAGTGGAGAGCGTCCCCTAAAATTCAACGATCAAACGCGACTGATCAGCAGCATTTCCCTTTTGCGCTCTGCGCATGCCCATAATATCCATCAAACAGGCACCGTCGTCCCTGCGACGGTGTCTATCGCTTTTGTTCGCCTGTTTGTATGGGCTGCGCAGATCGCGCCTCCGTTTCTGACCCGACAGGCCAAAGCCGCTTTGCGCGCAAATTCGCGCTTGCAAAATCGCCGTCGCTGTGCTATACTGTATGGGCTATGGAAGCATGCACCCGTAGCTTAGCGGATAAAGTGTTCGACTCCGACTCGAAAGACCGTGGGTTCAAATCCCGCCGGGTGCGCCACCATCCCTACCAGTTTTTGATACAAAGCTGGTAGGGAGTTTTTTATCTTTTCGAGGCGCAAACACTTTGGACAAAGGGACATTCGCATCATTTCCGCCAAATGGAGTATCTATGCTCTGTGGCGTCCTGCTTGCATTTCCATGCGCTCAGGCAGCTTTTCCAGCCTCGATCCAATGCGCCCCGTCTGCGGCCGTCTGGCGCGTGGGACGTTTTGGCGGATGGCTTTTGCCATGGTCAGGAGGGGACGCCGGCGGGGGCGGCGTGGACGGTTTTGCCGCCTATGATGGTGCGCAGGATGTTGAAGTCGCTGTCGCAGACGACGATGTCCGCGTCCTTGCCCGGTTCCAGCGAGCCTTTGGCGGTCAGGCCGAGGCGCCTGGCGGGGTTGAGGCTGGCCGCGTTCACGGCCTGCCAGGGCGTCAGGGTCGTGTTGGCCAGCAGGTTGCGCACGGCCTGGTTCAGTTTGAGCACGCTGCCGGCGATGGTGCCGTTTGGGAGGCGGCACTCGACGCCCTTGACGAAGATCGGCTGCCCGCCCAGGCTGTATTCGCCGTCGGGCAGGCCGCCCGCGCGCGTGCAGTCGGAGATCAGCACCAGCATTTCCCCCTTCATGCGCGCCACAAGCGGGAAAAGGCGGCGGTCTACGTGAAACGTGTCGGCGATCAATTCGCAGCTGACGCGGTCGTCGGTCAGCGCCGCGCCGACCACGCCGGGGGCGCGCTGCTTGAGCGGCGTCTGCGCGTTGAACAGGTGCGTCACGTGGCGCACGCCCGCCTCGATCGCCGCCGTCGCCTGGTCGCAATCGGCGGCGGTGTGGCCCATGGCGATCAGGCACTTGCCGGCCATCGCGCGGATGCAGTCCATGTTCCCCGGCATCTCCGGGGCGATGGTGAACACGCGCAGTATATCCAGATATTCCTCGAGGAAGGCGGCGTCGCCGGGGCGGATGTTTTCGCCCGCCTGCGCGCCTTTTTTGACGGGGTTGATAAACGGCCCCTCGGCGTTGAGGCCGAGCACTTGCGCGCCCCGCCAGTCCGCGCCGCGCGAGGCCGACATCGCCGCGCGGATCTGCGCAAAGGCCACGCGCAGTTCATCTTCGGGAACCGTCATCGTGGTGGGCAGAAAGCCGGTCACGCCGTTGCGGGCCAGCCCTTCGGCCATGACGCGCAGGCCCTCGAAGCTGCCGTCCGAGGCGTCCGCGCCCAGGTAGCCGTGGATGTGCATGTCGATCAGCCCCGGGATGACGGCGCCGCCCTTCGCGTCGATGACCCCGGCGTCCATGGGGACTTCGCCGGGGGCGACGACGCCGATGATCTTTTCCGCAAAGAGCAGACAGGCGCCCTTTTCGATATGATCGGGCATGAAGATCGAACCGTTGACGATCGCTTGCATCGCGCTGTCTCCCGCCTTTCGCAACGCGCTCCAGCACCCCGGGCTGAAAGAGCGTCCCTTCGTTCCGCACGCTTCCATTATAGTTTGAACCGCTCCATTTCGCAACCGCAAAACGCCCTCGCCGAAGAATTTTCCCCGTCTGCCGGTTGCAATCGCCGGCCGCATGGTTTACAATAGAAAAAACGCGGCCACAGCGCGCCGCCGAGAAAAAGTGAGGAGCGTTTTGAACATGTCTGGAGTCCGAATGATCGTGCTTGACACCCCCGAAGACGTGGGAAGGCTTGCCGCCGACCTGTTTGAGATGGAGATCGCCGCGCGTCCCGCCTGCGTGCTCGGGCTGGCGACCGGTTCGACCCCCCTGCCTCTGTACCGCGAGCTGGTGGCCCGCAACAAAGCCGGGCGCATCGACTTTTCCCGGGTGCGTACCTTCAACCTCGACGAATACGAGGGGCTTGCTCCCGACCATCCCCAGAGCTACCGCCGCTTCATGCAGGAAAACCTCTTCGACCACATCAACATCCGGCCGGAGAACACGCGCGTGCCGGACGGCCTCGCCGCCGACCCCGAGGCGATGTTCGCCGGCTACGAGCGCGAGATCGGCGCCTGCGGCGGCATCGACCTGCAGCTGCTGGGCATCGGCCACGACGGGCACATCGGCTTTAACGAGCCGGGCGACTTTTTCCCGCCCTGTACCCACGATGTGACGCTCACGGCGCAGACCCGCGAAGCCAACAAGCGCTTCTTTGCCTCGCTCGACGAGGTGCCCCTGCGCGCCTACACGATGGGCGTGGGCACGGTGATGGCGGCGCGGAAGATCGTCATCCTCATCACCGGCGCGGACAAGGCGGATATCCTCCAGCGCGCCTTCTTTGCGCCCGTGACCCCGCAGGTGCCCGCCTCGGTGCTGCAATTCCACCACGACGTGACGCTGATCTGCGACCGCGCCGCCGCCGGGCGCTGAACCCTTCCGTAAGAGACCACCAAGGGAGCGAAGACGTATGAGGTACCTGGGCATCGAATACGCGATGCGTCGCCCGCCGGAACTGGACGCCGGCTTTATCCCCTTCCACGCCTGGGCCGAAGCGTTTCTCGAAGGGGCGGCGCATCCCTTTTCCGTCGCCATCGAGCGGGAGGATGCGCAGATCTCCGTGTTCCGCTCCTTCCTGCGCGGCGACGACCATGCCGAGGCCAACGCGCGCTACCTCGAACGCTTTGTCAAGTTCCTGCTCTGGGCCGTCGGCGGCTTCCGCGTCTATCTCGCCGGCTGCGAGCGCTACGCGCGGGCGATTTGCGACGCTTACACGCAAACGGGCGCGCGCGCCTTCGACGTGGGCTTCATGCGCACCGTCTACGAGCGGCCCGTGGAGGTGATCGTCGCCGACCCCGCGCGCTTCCCCGCGGCCCGCGAGAGCACCCGCGCCATCGGCGGGCATTTGGAGGGCTGCCGCATCGGTTTCGACGCCGGCGGCAGCGACCGCAAGGTGTCGGCCGTGATCGACGGCGCGGTGGTCTACTCCGAGGAGGTCGAGTGGGCCCCCAAGACCGCCCGCGACCCGCGCTACCAGTTCGACGGCATCGTGGCGGCGTTCCGCAGCGCGGCGGCGCACATGCCCCGCGTGGACGCCATCGGCGTTTCCTCCGCGGGCGTCTTCATCGGCAACAGCCCCATGGTCTCCTCGCTGTTTTTGAGCGTGCCTGAGGCGTTCCGGGAAGATGTGAAGACCATTTACGACCGCGCCGCGCGCGAGATCGGGGAAAATGTGCCCATCGTCGTGGCCAACGACGGGGACGTGACGGCGCTCGCCGGCAGCCTTTCCCTCGGCGAAGGGGCGGTGATGGGCGTAGCCATGGGCACCTCCGAGGCCGCCGGCTATGTGACGCCGGAGGGCCATGTGCTGGGCTGGTTCAACGAACTCGCCTTCGCGCCGGTGGACCTGAACGAACAGGCGGCGCGGGACGAGTGGTCCGGCGACATCGGCGTGGGCTGTAAGTACTTTTCGCAGGAGGCTGTGGCCAAGCTCGCGCCCGCGGCCGGCATCGCTCCCGACGAGCGCGGGAACGCGGAGACCCTCAAGCGCGTGCAAAAGCTGGCCGCGCAGGGCGACCCCGGGGCGCTGGCGATCTTTCGCACCATCGGCGCGTATCTGGGCCACACCATTCCCCTCTATGCGCGCTTCTACCCCCTCCGCCATCTATTGGTGCTTGGGCGCGTGGCCTCGGGCGCGGGCGGCGAGGCGATCGTTTCCGAGTGCAGGCGCGTGCTCGACGAAGCCTATCCCGCGCTTGCAAATGCCGTGCGCGTGACGCTGCCGGACGAGGGCACCCGCCGCGTCGGACAGAGCATCGCCGCGGCCAGCCTGCCGCGCCGGTGACCCCGCCAAACAGCGCCGCCGCGCCAAGAACGGCTCCCGCGCCGGGGATACGTCCCGGCGCGGGAGCCGTTTTGGGCTTTCGGCCTATTCGTCGTAGAGGTGGCACAAGACCAGCCTGCCGTCCGGCATGCGCCGCGGCGCGGGCACGGTCTCGGAGCAGACCGCCATACAGCGGCTGCAGCGGTCGTGGAAGGCGCAGCCCCTGGGTGGGTTGGAGGGGCTGGGCACGTCGCCCTCGAGGTGTATGCGCCGCTTCTGGTCGGACGGGTCGCGCCGGGGGATGGCCGAGAGCAGCGCCTGCGTGTAGGGGTGCATGGGGCGGCAATAGACTTCCTCCGTATCGCCCATCTCCACGATGCGGCCCAGATACATCACGGCCACGCGCGAGCTGATATGGCGCACCACGTTGAGGTCGTGGGAGATGAACAGGTAGGAGAGCTTCATCTCCTGCTGCAACTTCATCAGCAGGTTGAGCACCTGCGCCTGGATGGATACGTCCAGCGCCGAGACCGGCTCATCGGCCACCACGAAGCGGGGGTTGGTGATGAGGGCGCGGGCGATGCTGATGCGCTGGCGCTGGCCGCCGGAGAACTGGTGCGGGTAGCGCCCCAGCTGGTCGCGGGAAAAGCCCACCGCGTCGGCAATCCAGTGCACTCGCTCGTCCAATTCCTTCTGGGAAAGGGAAAAGTGCGTGCGCAACGGCTCTTCGAGCAATTTACGCATGGTCATGCGCGGGTTGAGCGAGGAATAGGGGTCCTGGAAGATCAGCTGCATATCGCGGCGCTTTTTGCGCATGGCCTCGCCATCCAGCGCGCGCAGATCTTCGCCGTCAAAGCGCACCGCGCCTTCCGTGGGCTCGATCAGGCGCAGTATGGAGCGCCCGGTGGTGGACTTGCCGCAGCCGGACTCGCCCACCAGCGCGAACGTTTCCTGTTCGCCGATGGTGAAGGACACGTCCTCCACGGCGTGCACGTAGCCCACCGTTTTGCGGATGACGCCGCCCTTGATGGGGAAATAGGTCTTGAGGCCCTGCACTTCCAAGAGCGCGTTGCTCATGCCTCTCCCTCCTTTCGCGCCGGATGCAGAAAGCAGCGGCACAAGTGGCCGGGCGCGATCTCCACCAGCGGCGGCACCTGCGCGCGGCAGCGCTCCTCGCAGTATTCGCAGCGGTCGGCAAAGCGGCAGCCGGCGCTGAAGTTGCCCGCCGTGGGCACTGTGCCGCGGATGGCGTACAATTCCTTCTGCGCCCCGCCCAGCGAAGTGACCGACTTGAGAAGCCCGGACGTGTAGGGGTGCGCGGCCTCGTGGAAGATGGCCTCCACCGAAGCCTGCTCGATCACCTGCCCGGCGTAGAACACCGCCACCTGTTCGCAGGTCTCGGCGATGACGCCCAGATCGTGCGTGATCATGATGACGGAGGTATCGTAGCTCTCGCGCAGATCGTTCATCAGGTCGAGGATCTGCGCCTGGATGGTCACGTCCAGCGCCGTGGTCGGCTCGTCGGCAATCAACAGGCGCGGGTTGTTGATCAGGGCGATGGCGATCATCACCCTTTGCAGCATGCCGCCGGACAGGTGGTGCGGGTAGTCCTTGAGCACCTCTTCCGCGCGGGGGATCTTCACCTTTTGCAGCATCTCCAGCGCCGCGGCGTGCATCTGGGCGCGGTTCATGTCCGTGTGGAAGCGCAGCGTTTCCTGGATCTGCTCCTCGATGGTGTACATGGGGTCGAGCGCGGTCATCGGCTCCTGGAAGATCATCGAGATCTCCTTGCCGCGGATCCTGCGCATCTCCGCCTTGGAGACGTTCGTCAATTCCACCTCGGAGCCGTCGGCGCGCTGGAAGCGGATGGAGCTGCCCTTGCCCACCGAGAGGGGAAAGGAGAGAAGCCCCATCAGCGTCGAGCAGGTGATGCTCTTGCCGCAGCCGGATTCGCCGACCACGCCGAAGGTCTGCTTTTTGTCGATATTGAGGTCGATGCCCTCCACGAGCTTCACCGGCGGCTGCTTTTTGCCCCGGAAAAGGTCGATGGAGAGGTTCCGCATTTCCAAGAGATGTTCCAAAGCCAGCCCCTCCTCACACCTTCAGCTTCGGGTCGAGTACGTCGCGCAGGGAATCGCCGAGTATGTTGAAGATCAGGATCGTCACCACGATGAACAAAAGCGGGAACAGCGCCACCCACGGCGAGCGCGCCATGTCCGCGCGCGCTTCGGAGAGCATGGAGCCCCACGACGGGCTCGGCGGCTGGATGCCCATGCCCAGGAAGCTCAGCGTGGCCTCGGTGAGTATGGCGCCGGAGAGCGCCAGCGTCACCTGCACGGTAAAGGGCGCGACCACGTTGGGGGAAATGTGGTGCAAAAGCAGCGGCCAGGTCTTTACGCCCACGCTCTTGGCGTTCTGCACGTATTCCAGCCCCTTGGCGGAGATCACCGCCGCGCGCACCGTGCGGCAGAACACGGGTATGTTGACGATGCCGATGGCCACCATCGTCGGCCCGATGCCCTTGCCCAGCACCGCGGAGATGAAAATGGCCAGCAGTATGGAGGGGAAGGCGAAGAGCACGTCCATCACGCACATGATGACGCGGTCGACCACGCCCTCAAAGTACCCCGCCACCAGCCCCAGCAGGTAGCCGCACACCGCGCCGATGCCCACGGCGATCACGCCCACCTGGATGGACACCTGCGCGCCGTAGAGCACGCGGCTGAAGATGTCGCGGCCAAACTTGTCCGTGCCGAAGATGTGTTCCGCGGAAGGCGGCTGGAAGCGCATGCCGATCTGGTCGTAGGGATAGGGCGCCAGAAGCGGCGCGCAGATGGCCATGGCGATGAGCAGAAACACGCCGATCATGCCGATCTTGCCCATGGGGTCCGCCCACAGCTTGCGCAGGGTTTCGAGAAAACTCTTCATGTGGCGCGCACCTCCGTCAGTCGTAGGAAATTCTCGGGTCGATATAGGCGTAGAGCAGGTCGACGACGAGGTTGACCAGCACGTAGATAAAGGCGATGAACAGCACGCAGCCCTGCACCACCGGGTAATCGCGGTTGTTGATGCCCGTGAGCGTCATCTGCCCGAGGCCGGGGAGCGAGAAGATCTGTTCGACCACCACCGCGCCGCCCAGCAGCGAGCCCATCTGCAGGCCGATGAGCGTGACGATGGGGATGAGCGCGTTGCGCAGCGCGTGCTTGAAGATGGCCACGCGCTCGCTGGCGCCCTTGGCGCGCACGGTCTTGATGAAATCCTGCCGCAGCACTTCCAATACGGAGGAGCGCGTCATGCGCATCACCGAGCCGGCCATGCTGGTGCCCAAAATGAGCGCTGGCAGGAACATGATCTCCAAGTTGCGCAAGGGATCTTCAAAAAGCCCCACGTAGTTAAGCGGCGGATAATAATTGAACGCCAGTGAAAGCACGAGTATGATGAGTATGGACAGCGCGAAGCCCGGCACCGAGACGCCCAGCAGCGCCACCACGCGCACCACGCGGTCCACCAGCTTGTTGCGCTTTACCGCCGCGAGGATGCCCAGCGGCAGGGCGATCACCCAGGAGATGATGGCCGCCAGAATGGTCAGCTCCGCCGTCACCTGGAAGCGGGTGAGGATCTCCGGCAGTATCTCCGCGCCCGAGCGGAAGGACTGGCCGAAATCGCCGCGCAATACGCCGCCGATCCAGTTGAAATACTGGGTGATGGCGGGCTGGTCCAGCCCGTAGCGGGCGTTGACCTGCTCGATCAGTTCCGGCGTGGCGTCGATGCCCAGCATGCCGGAGGCGAAGCCGCCGGGGATGAGCCTGAGCACCGCGAAGATGGCGATGCTGATGCCCAGCAACACGGGGATGAGCTGCAACAGGCGGCGGATGATGTAATTTTTCAAGGTATCACGCTCCCATCGGCCCGAAAGAGCGGGCGGGCCTTGAAAACGCCGCGGGGCGCGCGGCGCTTTCAGCGTCCGTCCAAAGGACGGGATGGCGGCGGGAGCCGCCATCCCGGAAAGACGCGCTCAGCGCACGAAGTACGCCTCGGTGAAGATGCTGGCGTCGGCCGCGTAGGGCTCGTAGCCGCGCAGCGCGCTGCTGGCGAAGAGGTACTCCATGGGGCTGGCGAAGAAGAGGTTCGGGCTCTCTTCGATGATGATCTGCTGCGCCTCCATGTAGTAGGCTTCGCGCTCGGCCTCGTCCGTGGTGCTCACGGCCAGCTGGCAGAGCTCGTCCACGCGCTCGTTGGAGTAGCCCCAGACGTTGGCCCCGCCCGTGGTGGAGAAGAAGAAGCTGACGGCGCGGTTCGGGTCGGTGCCGGAACCGTTCTGGCCGCACATCATGTCAAAGCCGGCCTCGGGGGTATCCATGATGCCCCAGATGTCCACGTACTCGCCGGACTCGAGGTTGGTGATCTCCACGTCGATGTAGATCTCCTTGAGCTGCTGCTGGAGCACCACGGCGGTGTCGCGGATGGTGTCGAGCAGGCCGGCGGCCATGGTCAGGCTCAGGCGGTTGTCCTCGCTGTAGCCGGCCTCCTCCATCAGGGCACGGGCGGCCTCGACGTCATAGGTGTACAGCGGGGATTCGTTCACGGCGTCCCACACCCAGTGGCCGAGGTTGGGGGCCACGAAGGTGGAAACGGCGGCTTCGCCGTTGTGGACGTAGTCGATGATCATGTTGCGGTCCACGGCCATGCTCATGGCCTGGCGCACGCGCACGTCCTGCAGCGCCTCGTTGGAGAGGTTGAAGCCCAGGTAGGTGTAGTTGTTGGACTGGTAGGAGATCACCTGAATGTTCTCGTCGCCTTCCACGTCGGCAAGGTTCATCGCCGACAGGGAGCACAGGTCGATGTCGCCGGTGCGCAGGGCGGCCAGGCGGGCGCTTTCATCGGCGAGCAGGTAGTAGGTGATGCCGTCGAGCAGGGGCGCGCCTTCCATCCAGTAATCCTCGTTCTTGACCAGCGTGATGTGGTTGTCCACCACGGACTCGGAGTACTTGAACGGGCCGGTGCCGCACATGGTATCCACAGCGGAAAGGCTGCCGTCGTTTTCCTCGACCACCTCGCGGCAGACGATGGCGCCGTAGGTGGAGGTCAGGTTGGACATGAAGGCCGCGTTGGGCGCTTCGAGGACGATCTGCACGGTGTAGTCGTCCAGCGCCTCGATGGTGGCGATGCCGCCGTAGTAGCTGTCGCTGGAGCCAAGCGCGCCGATGTCGCCGGCGTCGGTCTGGCCGAGGATGCGCTGGAAGCTGTACACCACGTCGTCCGCGGTCATCTCACGGCCGTTGTGGAACTTCACGCCCTGGCGCAGATGGAAGATGTAGGTCACGTCGTCCGGGGTCTCCCAGCTCTCGGCGAGTATGCCGCGGTAGGTCATATCGCGGTTGAAGCCGATCAGCGTTTCATACACCTGGTTGAACACGCGCGTGGCGGCGATGGCGGAGATGGTGTGCGGGTCGTAGCCGGCCGGCCAGGTGTCGGTGCCGTAGCGGAGCACCTGGGAGCCGGAGGGCGCTTCCGCGGCTTCTTCGGCGAACGCGCCGCCAAAGAGCGTCAGGCACAGCGCCAGCGTCATGAGGACTGCCAGGAATTTGCGGATGTTTTTCATGGAACGACCTCTTTTCTTGGTTTTTGTATTTCGCAGGGTCTCCCCTGTCTATACCGTTTTCGGCGCTTCGCGGCCGAGCAGCGCGTAATGGAGCGCGCGGCGCGCGTCCTGCATGTTGGCCTCGCCCCGCGGCGCGCGGCAGAGGCGGTTGGTGAGCAGCACCGCGCCCACGTCGCGCGCGCGGCTGAAGTAGATGCTGGTGCCGGTAAAGCCGGAATGTCCGCAGCCCTCGGGGAATGTCTCGCGCTTGTCAAAGGCCAGGCCGCGGCCGCAGACGTCTTCCTCCATGGCGCGCACGAAGGCGGGGCGCGCGGTGTTCATGTAAAACTGGCAGAGCTTTGTCAAAGCGCCCGCGGTGGCGAACACGCCGGCGTGCCCGCTGGCGCCGTGCCAGTAGTAGTAAGCGTTGCCGTCGTTACATTCGCCGCGCACGGCCACGCCGTCCTCGCGCCAGCCGTCGAAGGCCATGCCGCGCTCGCGGCACATCTCCTTTTCGATCTGGTTGCCGAAACAGGAGGGCACGCACAGGGCGGGGTCCACCGGGCCGTAGGCGATCTCGCGGATGTCCAGCCCCTGGCGGATATAGCGCTCCAGCCCCTCGCGCAGGGAAAGGCCGCTCACGCGCTGGAAGATCAGCCCCAGCAGCATGAAGTTAAGGTCGCTGTACACCATGCCCTGTTCCTCCGGCGTGGTGGCCAGCACGTGCTCCAGCGCGGTGAAGAAGGGCCGGCCGTCGGCGTAGAACGGGTACCAGGCGGCGATGCCGGAGGTGTGGGTGAGCAGCTGGCGCAAGGTCACGCTTTTGAGCCGCCGCTTCGTGGCCTCGCCCGCGCCGTCCAGATACGGCAGCGCCAGATCGTCCGGGGAAAGGCGGCCTTCATCCATGAGGGAAAAGAGCATCGTGGCACAAATGATCTTGCTCACGGAAGCCAAGTCGAACCACGAATCCACCGCCGCCTCGCCCACGGCGAAGCGCCCCAGCGTTTCGCGGGCGTTGAACACCTGGCACACCGCCGCGGGATAGTACCCGCGCGCGTGAAAATCTCGGACGATCTCCTCCGCCCTGCGGACGTCCATCGCAGACACCTCGATCCCAAGGCCGGCGCGTTTCTTCCGGCCTCGCAGTAATATCATAACAAATTGGAAACAAAAAGTCCAGTTTTCCGGAAAATTTTCTCCCCCGGCTCAGCGCCTTGGCGGCAGCGAGAGCTTGCCCATGACGCTGGCTGCGGACGCGCCCGTGACGCTGGGCAGCACGTTGGCCTCGCCCCGGACGAAGCAGTCGGCCATCAGCGCGAAGGCCACGGCTTCCTTGGCGTCGCTGTTGAAGCCCAGGTCCTCCTGCGTGCGCACGGCGATGCCGCGGGTGCCAAACAGGCCGGAAAGGTCTTTGAGCAGCGTCTTGTTGTAGCTGCCGCCGCCGCCGACGATCAGTTCCGCGGGCTTGCACACGGGCAGCGCGAAGCGTTCACAGGCGTCGAAGATCGACCAGGCGGTGAGATAGGTGACGGTGGCGAGCAGGTCCTCGTCGGAGATGGGATGCCGCGCGCGATCGTCGAGTATGCGCTGGGCGTACTGCGTGCCGAAGCGCTCGCGCCCGGTGGTCTTGGGGGGCCTGCGGGCGTAGTATTCATCCTTTTGCAGGCGGGCGAGCAGTTCTTCATCCACCTTGCCGCGCGCGGCGATCCCGCCGTTCACGTCGCACTTCAGCCTGCCGCCGGAAATGGCGGCGGCCACCGCGTCGATGATCATGTTGCCGGGGCCGGTGTCGAAGGCGAACACCTGCTCCGGCGTCGCGCCGGCGGGCAGCACGGTCATGTTGCCGATGCCGCCGATGTTCTGCAAAAGGATGCTCTCATCCTCCCGGCGATAAAGAAGATATTCAGAAAATGGCACCAGCGGCGCGCCCTGCCCGCCCACAGCCATGTCCGCCACACGGAAGTCGGACACCGTGGGGATGCCCGTGCGCGCGGCGATGACCGCGCCCTCGCCGATCTGCACGGTGTAGCGGATGGGCATGCCGTCCGTTTCCCGCGCCTCCGGCTCGTGCCAGATGGTCTGGCCGTGGGAGCCGATCAGGTCGACATCGGCGCTCGTCAGCCCGGCTTTGGCGATCACGGAAAGCGCGGCGCGGGCGTAGAGCTCGCCCAGCAGGAAGTTCATATAGCCGATCCTGTCCACCGTGGACGTCTCCGGGCGGAACAGCTCGAACACGCGCTCGCGCACGCCCTGCGGGTAGGGGATGTTTTCAAAGGCCAGCAGTTTGACGCGCGGCGCGCCGCCCTCGCGGGAAAGCTCGATCAGCGCCGCGTCCACGCCGTCCACGGAGGTGCCGGACATCATGCCCACCACGCGGTGGACGCCCTTGGCGGAAAGCGCTTCCAACATAGTTCTATTCCCCTTTCGCCTTTTCGATGGCCTCGCGCAGCCGGCCCTCGCAATCGTCCAGCAGTTCCCGGCCCCGCGCCGCGTCGCAGCCGGCCTTGCGCATGAGGATGGCCAGCTTCGTGTGGCCGCCGGCTTCCTTAAGGACGCGCGCGGCCTCCTCGGGCGTGGCGCCGGTGGCGTGGATGATGAGGCGCTTGGAGCGGTCCACCAGCTTTTTGTTGGTGGCGCGCAGATCGACCATCAGGTTGCCGTAGACCTTGCCCAGCTTGATCATCGCGCAGGTGGTGAACATGTTGAGCACCATCTTCTGCGCCGTGCCGGATTTGAGGCGTGTGGAGCCGGTGATGACCTCCGGCCCGACCAGCGGGGCCACGGTCACGTCGCAGACCTCCTCCAGGCGCGTGTGCGCGTTCGTGCACAGGCCGATGGCCACGCCGCCGCGCGCCTTCACGCGCCGCAGGGCGGCCAATACATAGGCAGCGCTGCCGCTGGCGGTGATGCCCACCACCACGTCGTTTTCGCCCACGGCCAGTTCGTCGATGAGGGCCTCGCCGTCCTCGGCGCTGTCCTCGCAGCCCTCCACGGCGTGGCGCAGCGCGCGGTCGCCGCCGGCGATGAAGCCCTGCACCATTGTCGGCTCCACGCCGAAGGTCGGCGGGCACTCGGAAGCGTCGAGCACGCCCAGCCGCCCGGAGGTGCCCGCGCCCAGGTAGATCAGCCGCCCGCCGCGCCGCAGGCAGCCGTAAATGAGGTCGACCGCCTGCGCGATGTGATCGCACTCGGCGTGTACGGCCTCGGCGACGCGCGCATCCTCACGGTTCATCATTTCCACCATCTCGCGCGTGGAGCACAGGTCTATATCGCGCGTATTCTCACTGATGCTCTCGGTGGCCAGGCCAGCCAGGTAAGCGTCCATATCGGTCTTCAACTCCCGTCGCGTATCGTATCGGAACGTAATAATCGTAACGCAGATACCACAATTTGTCAACTACACTTTTGCAGTATGGGGGGATGCGGGGAGCTTTCTACCCCTCCCGCGTAAAAATCCGGCTGCCGCAGCGCACAGCCCAGGCGCGGCCTTCGCGGATGAAGAATTCCAGGCGGGCGCGCTGGCGCGCCGGCTCGGAGGCGTCCATGGCCAGGAAGCGCGTGCCGCCGCAATAGATCAGGCGCGTCGCGTATTTGCCTACGACGGCGACCGGCGCGCCGTTTTCCAGGCGCACCGTCACCGTTTCCGGCACGCCCTCGTGACCGATGAAAGCGCCTTCCAGCATCCGCGGATCGGAAAAATCGCGGCCCGCGGGCACGAACCAGTTGTGCGATGTCTCTGGCGGCAGGCCAATCACGGCGTTGTAAAGCGCCCACAAAAGCTCGTCCACGTCCACATCGCCCTGGTTGCAGAGCGCGGCAAAGCCCCAGCCCTCGCCCAGCAGCAGGCCGCCCTTGGTGGACACGCCGTGCAGACCGCCCGAGTGCTCGCAAATGACATGGCCGGCCTTGACGCGCTTGTAGAGGCCGAGGCCGTAGCAGGCGATCTCCCGGGCGGGGACGCGCGGGCCGATCATCGCCTCCACCGCGGCGCGGGGCAGGATCTGCCTGCCCTCATGCGCTCCCCAGTTGGCGAGGCAGCGGTAGTATACGGCCATGTCCCGCGCCGTGGACTTGACCATGGCGCAACCGCGGAACGGGGGCAGCACGCTCCAATCGTCGTCACAGGTAAGGGCGCCGTCCTCCCCGCGCTCAAACAGGGAGGTGATGTTTCCGCCGGCCATGGCGCGGGCGGAGGCGCAATCGTCGTCCATCACCGTGCGCGTCATGCCCAAGGGAGCGAAGATGCGCTCCTGACAGAACCTCTCCAGCGGCACGCCCGCCGCCTGATCGACCACATAAGAGAGTATGGCGTAGCCCTCGTTGCAGTAGCTCATGTTCTCGCCGGGCGCGCCCACGGTGGGATAGGGGCAATGGGCGATGTAGTCGATCACCTGGTCGATGGTGGCCATGGCGTTGGGAGCGCTTTGGCGCATGGCGCGCGACCACTCGCTCTCCTCGCGCCGGCTGTTCATGGCGATGGACCACTCCAGAGGCTCCATGGGCGGTATGCCGCTGGTATGCTCGGCCAGCGTGCGCAGCGTCACCGTATCGCGGGCGGCGCCGGGCACGGAAAAGCTGGGGAAATAGCGGTAGACAGGGTCTTCATAGGACACTTTGCCCTCCGTTTCCAAAATGGCGAGGGCCAGCGCGGTGATGGACTTGGACATGGAGGCGACGCCAAAGACCGTGTCCGCGTCCGGCCGCACGGCATGGGCGGCGTCGCGAAAGCCGTAGCCCTGGGAAAAGGCGACGCCCTCGGGCCCGACGGCACAGACGGAAACGCCGCTCAAACGGTCGCGCTCGATGCAAAAGCGAATGTGCCTGTCGGCGGCGCTGAAATCGATCGGCATATCAAACTTCCTTCCTTTGTAAAGCGCTCGGGGCGCCTGGTCGTTTCTTCCTTATTTTAGCGCGAAAAGCGCCGTTTTTCAAGCGCTTTGCCGCCATGCGGCGCTTTTTGTCGCCGGGGCGTTCCCATTTTGGGCGCGATATGGTACAATGGGTGTGCGGCGGCAAGACCTGCCGAGCTTGTCAGGGAGGAAACGATATGTCGTGCATCCGGGAATTCTTGCGGCGGGCCGAGGCCGACCTGCCTGTCTACATCAGCGATGTGCGCGAGGCTTTTGCGCGCGAGGGCGAGCGGCCCTGCGTGCTGCTTTTGCGCCTCTATGACGGGAGCGAGCGCCGCTTCGACCTGCGTCTTCCGCGCTTTGAGACGGCGCGGGAGCGCGCCTTTGGCGGATCGTTCCTGCATGCCATGCTCTACAACTGTCTTTCCGCGCTGGGCGCGCGCGGCGTCGAGGTCTGCTTTGACCCCGCCGACGAAGAGCTGAAGAAGATCGTCGCGGCGCTGCCGGAGGTGTTCCAGGTCGGACTTGCCAGGCGCGAGCGCTCAGGTTATGGCAAATGCCTGAACGTCAACGAGCGCACGCTGGCGGCGCTGTGCGGCCAGGGCGCGGCTTTTTGCATCGCCCCGCGCGACATCGCCACGTTGCCGCCCGCGCGGGAAGAAGCGGCCGCCGCGCTCGCGGGCGCGCCGGTGTTTGACAAACTGCCCGCCCGCGCCGCCGGACGGATATTGATGGGCATGGACGTGGGCGGCACGGACGTGAAGCTCGCCGCCAGCGTGGATGGAGCGCTGCGCGTGTTCAAGGAATACGACTGGTTCCCCGCCGGTTTTGACCGTGCCGAGGCGCTGATCGAGCCTATGCTGCTGCTCACGCGGCTGATGCGCGACGGGGCCTGCTGCCACCGCGCCCTGGGGGGCGTCCCCGCCGCGTTCCAGCCCGCCTTTGACAAAGAGGCGAGCGACGCGCGGATGCGCGATGCCTGCGAGGGCATGGAGGCGCTGCTGGGCGGACGTTTGGAGGGCTTCGACGCCATCGGCCTCTGTTTCCCGGACGTGGTCGTCCGGGGCCGCATCGTCGGCGGCGAGACGCCGAAGACGCAGGGCATGCGCGAAAACCGCGCGCTGGACTACGAAACGGAGTTCGCCAAGCTCGCCGGCCTCTGCGAGCGCCTGCGCGCCTATGTGCGCGAGGGCGGCGCGGTGCTCAACACCAACGACGGGCCGATGGCCGCCTTCACCTCCGCCGTGGAGCAGGCGGCGGCGGGCGCGGAGCTCTCCCGCGGCTTTTTCGCCCACACGCTGGGCACGGATCTGGGCACCGGCTGGGTGCTGCCCGACGGCAGCATCCCGGAGATGCCGCTGGAGGTCTACAACTTCATCGTCGACCTGGGCAGCTTTGGCCAGCGCGCGTTCGACCCGGAAGACGTGCGCAGCGTCCGCAACGTCAACACCGGCCTGTGCGGCACGCTGCAAAAGTGCGCCGGGCAGAGCGGCGTGTTCCGCCTGGGGGCCAAATACCTGCCCGAGCGCGACCCAAAGACGTATGCGCGCCTGTTCGAGCGCGGCCTCTTCGCGCGCGAGGGCGAACGCCTCTTCGTGCCTACCGCGCCGGCGGACATGCGCAAGCCGTGCCTCGAATTCTTCATGCGCGAGGCCGAGGATCCTTCTTCCGTCTGCGCGGAGCTCTTCCGCGCCGTGGGCGAATCGCTGGGCGTGTGCTGGAAAGAGACGCAGTACATTCTCCGCCCCGCCTGCGAAGAGCGCACGCTCTTTGGCCGCCTGGTAAAGACGGAAGCCTGCTTTGCGCGCATCTGCGAGGGCGCGCGGCGCGTGGCGCCGGGCCTGGTGCTGCGCGCGGCGGACGGCGCGCTGGCCAACACGCCGCTGATGCGGCAGCTCGCCGCCCATCCCCACTACACCGTCGCTCAGTTCGGGCAGGCCGTAGGCGCGATCTATTTCGGCTGTCTGGGCCTCGAAGACTGCGCGGGAAAAGAGGTATAAATTATGGAAATGTTCCTTTCGCCGGATGTGGATCGCATACTGCGCGCCGCACTTGCCGAGGACATTGGCAGCGGCGACGTCACTTCGCGCGCCACCGTCGCGCCCGAACGAAACATCGCCGGGCGCTACATCGCCAAGGAAAATGGCGTGCTCTGCGGTTTGGGGATCGTGGCGCGCGTGTTTGCGCTGCTGGACGCCTCCATCGCCTTTGAAGCGCTGGCGCGGGACGGGGACGCCGTCAAACGCGGCGACGTGGTAGCCGCCGTTTCCGGCAACGCCCGCGCCATACTCGCCGGCGAGCGCGTGGGGCTGAACCTTTTGCAGCACATGTCCGGCGTAGCCACGCAGACGGCGCGCGCCGTGGCTGCCGTGGCGGGCACC
>DVGE01000093.1 GCA_018712885.1 Candidatus Pullichristensenella stercoripullorum
AGATACTCACCGCCGCCGCCGCGCTGGACGCGGGGGTGACGAACGTCAGCGAAGGCTTTTACTGCTCCGGTTCCATCTACGTCGAGGGCGGCCGCATCCGCTGCTGGGGCGAGCCGCACGGCGCGGAGACCATGGCCGAGGCGCTGGAAAACTCCTGCAACCCGGTGTTCGTGGAACTGGGCCTGCGCCTGGGCGTCGAGCGGTTTTACGACTACATGGAGCGCTTCGGCGTCGGCTCGGCCACGGGCGTGGACATCCCCGGCGAGGGCGGCGGCATCGTCATCTATGAAAGCGTGGTTGGCCGCGTCGACCTTGCCCGCATTGGTTTCGGCCAATCCGTAGCCGTCACGCCCATCCAGCTTCTCACCGCCGCCTGCTCGGTGGTCAACGGCGGCAAGCTCCTCAAGCCCTACGTCGTCAAGGAGATCCGCGCGGAGGACGGCGAGGCCATCGAGCGGGGGCGCACGGTGGTGCGCGGCACGACCATCTCCGAGCAGACTTCGGACACGATGCGGCGGCTTCTGCAGAATGTTGTCACCGACGGCGGCGGTCGCAACGCCTATATCGAGGGCTACCGCGTCGGCGGCAAGACCGGCACGGCGCAGGTGTACGTGGACGGGGCCATTTCCACGGACAAACACATCGGCTCGTTTCTGGGCTTCGCGCCCATGGACGACCCGCAGATCGCCGTCCTCTTCATCGTCGATGAGGCGGACGTGCCGGTGGACTACGGTTCCACCACCGCCGCGCCGTTTGCGCGCGACGTGCTCGAACAGTCGCTCATCTACCTCGGCGTCGCCCCGGAGACGGACGCCGAGCCGCTCAGGGAAGTCACGGTGCCCGACGTCACCGGCCTGCCCGTCTCCGAAGCCGTCGAAGCGCTGAAAGCCGCGGGGCTGGGCCATGTGCTCTCCGGCACGGGGGCCGCGGTGGAAAGCCAACTGCCCGCGCCCGGCGCGGGAATGACCGAGGGCTCTCTGGTCATGCTATACGTCGAAGGCGAGGCGCGTTCGGACGAGAACGACCGCGTCTCGGTGCCGGACGTCGCCGGCATGTCGGTCGCGGCGGCCAACCGCCTGCTGCGCTCCTGTGGGCTGCAAATGCGCGTCGAGGGCAGCGGCGTGGCCGTTTCCCAGTCGCCCGCGGCGCACGAGCGCGTCACGCCGACCACGACCGTCACGGTGGCCTTTGAGCCGCCATAACGTTACAGGGGGTTTTGCGAATGAAACTCAATGCGCTTGCGGGGGCCGTCCCCGGCGAGGTAAAGATAACCGGCAATGCGGAAACGGAGATCGCGTCTTTGTGCGTCGATTCGCGCAAGGCGACGCCCGGCGCGCTGTTTTTCTGCATCCCCGGCCTGCACACGGACGCCCACGACCTGGCGCCGCAGGCCGTCGAAAAGGGCGCGGTGGCGCTGGTGGTGGAGCGGGAGCTTCCCCTCGACTGCCCGCAGGTGAAGGTCGGCAGCGTGCGCCGCGCGCTCTCCTACATGGCGCAGGAGTTTTTCGGCAACCCCGCCCGGGGAATGAAGCTCATCGGCATCACCGGCACCAAGGGCAAGACCACGGCCAGCTTCCTCATCAAGTCCATCCTCGAAGCCGCCGGCCACAAAGTGGGCATGATCGGCACGGTCTGCTCGATGATCGGCGAGGAGGTCGTCCCCTCGCGCCTGACTACGCCCGACCCCATCGAGGTGCAGACGCTCTTAAAGAGCATGGCCGACGCGGGCGTTGAATATGTGGTCATGGAAGTCTCAGCCCACGCGCTGGCCATGCACCGTTTGAGCGGCATGCGCTTCGCGGTGGCGGCGTTTACGAACTTCTCGCAGGATCATCTGGACTATTTCGGCGATATGGATACCTATTTTGACGCCAAGATGCGCCTGTTCCAGCCGGACATGTCCGAAGCCATCGTCTACAATTGCGACGATGAGCGCGTTGCCGCCGGCATCAGGGCGCTGGGGCGCGAGGCGCTGCGCACCGGCATCCGCGAATCGAGCGACATCTACGCCAACGACATCGAGGTGGGCGAGCGGGGGCTTTCCTTCCTGCTCACCCTCCACAAGCGCTTCCGCGTGATGGTCGAATTGCAGCTGGCGGGCATCTTCAACGTCTACAACGCCCTGCTCGCCGCGGGCGTGGCCACGGTGCTGGGCGTCGGCCCCGAGTCCATCCGCAACGGTCTGGAGGACGTGCGCGCCGTGCCGGGCCGCATCGAGCTCCTGGAAACGGAGACGCCCTACCGCGTCATCCTCGACTACGCCCACTCCCCGGACAGTCTGGAAAACATCTTAAAGTCCGTGCGCCAGACCACGAAGGGCCGCCTCATCGCCCTCTTCGGCTGCGGCGGTGACCGCGACCACGGCAAGCGCCCCATCATGGGCGAGATCGCCGGCGAGCTTGCCGACCTGGTCATATTGACCAGCGACAATCCCCGCAACGAGGATCCTTTCGAAATTCTTGACCAAATCGAGGAAGGGATACGGCACACCGGCTGCGAATATACCGTGATAGAGGATCGCCGCGCGGCGATCCGCCACGCGCTCTCCATCGCCGAAAGCTCCGACGTCATCGTGCTGGCCGGCAAGGGCCACGAGACCTATCAGGAGATCAAGGGCGTCAAGCATCCCTTCGACGAAAAGATCGTCGTCAAGGAGCTGCTCAGGGAGATGCGCGGCAACTAGCCTTCCGGGAGGACAACAGAAGATGCAACGGTTGATTTTGACCATCATCGCCGCCTTCGTCATGGCCATCGTCTTCGGCCCCGTGGTGATCCCGTGGCTGCGGCGGATGAAATTCGGACAGACCATTTACGATCTCGGCCCGCAGTCGCACAAGAAGAAGCAGGGCATCCCCACCATGGGCGGCGTGATCTTCGCCCTGCCGGCCCTGATCGCGGCGCTGGCCTTCGCGCAGAACGATACCCGCTGGGACTTTCTGCTCATCGCCGTGGTCTGCGCCGTGGGCTTCGGGCTGGTCGGCTTCGTCGATGATTTTATCAAGGTGAAGCTGCGCCGCTCGCTGGGCCTGACCCCGAAGCAGAAATTGGCGCCGCAGGCGGTCATCGCCCTCGGGCTTTCCATCTGGGCGTACAAGCACCCGCTGATCGGCTCCAAACTGATCGTGCCCTTTGTAAACGTGGAATGGGATCTGGGCTGGTTCTATATCCCGGTGATGATGTTCATCCTCGTGGGCACGGTCAACTCCGCCAACCTGCTGGACGGCCTGGACGGACTTCTGGGCGGCTGCTCGCTGTTCGACTTTGCTACCATGGCGCTCATCTGCGTGCTGATGGCGGGCGCGGACGCGGCAAACAGCAGCAACTTTATCAACACCGCCATCTTCGCCGGGGCCATGGCCGGAGGTCTGCTGGGCTTTCTGCGCTTCAACGCCTGCCCGGCGAGCGTCTTCATGGGCGATGTCGGCTCGTTCTTCATCGGCGGCGCGCTGGTGGGCATCTGTCTGGTGACGCGCCTTTCGCTGCTGTTGCCGCTCATCGCCTTCGCGATGTTCGTCTCCAGCCTCTCGGACATCATCCAGGTGACCTACTTCAAGGCCACGCACGGCAAGCGCGTGTTCCGCATGGCGCCGCTGCACCATCACTTTGAGCTGGGCGGCATGCCCGAAACGCGCGTGGTATCCATGTACTATATCGTGACCGTACTTCTGTGCCTGTTGGCACTGCTTGGCTTCACGGCCTAGGATGCGTTCTTGCAAAGGGGGCTCTGTCCGCGCGGGCAGCCCCCTTTCTTGGATACATCCGCTCAAAAAGGAGGACAATATGCAAATTCAGAAAGCGTTGGTGCTGGGCATGGCGCGCAGCGGCGCGGCGGCGGCAAGGCTGCTGCTCGCGCGCGGCTGCGAAGTGACCATCTGCGATGTAAAGCCGCGCGAACAGTTCGCGGGCGCGCTGGACGACCTCGATGTGCCCGGCGTTCGCTGGCATCTGGGCGAGCAAGACCCGCTGCCGCTCCTTGAGGGTATGGACGCGCTCATCGTAAGCCCCGGCATCCCGGATACGCACCCCGCCGTCGTCCGCGCCCGCGAATTGGGCGTGGAGGTGATGGGCGAACTGGAATACGCCTACCGCGAATCCACCGGCACGCTCCTGGCCGTCACCGGCACCAACGGCAAGACCACCACCTCGACCCTGCTGGGCGAGATCTTCAAAAACGCCGGCCGCCGCACCTGGGTGGTGGGCAACATCGGCGCGCCCTACGCGCAGGCGGTTCTGAAGATGCGCGCCGGCGACGTCACCGTCTGCGAATTCTCCTCCTTCCAGCTGGAGACCGTCTCGCAGTTCCATCCGGCGGTGGCCGCGGTGCTCAACGTCACCGAGGATCACTTAAACCGCCACGGCACCATGGAAAACTACATAGCCCTCAAAGAGCGCGTGTTCGCCAACTGCCGCGAGGGGGATTTCGTGGTGCTCAACTACGACAACGCCGTTACCCGCGCCATGGCCGCGCATACGCGCGCCAAAGTGGTGTGGTTCTCGCGTTCGGGCGAAGCGCCCTCGGGCGCGCTCGCGCGCGACGGCAAGGTCGTCTTTATCGACGACGGGGGCGAGCGCGCCGTCTGCGACGCCTCGGAGATCTACATCCCCGGCCCGCACAACCTCGAAAACGCCCTCGCCGCCACCGCCATGGCGCTCTCGGCGGGCGTGCCCGCGCCGGTGGTGCGCCACACGCTGCGTGCCTTCCAGGGCGTGGAACACCGCCTGGAGTTCGTCCGCGAACTGGACCAGGTGCGCTACATCAACGATTCCAAGGGCACGAACGTCGATTCCACCCTCTGGGCCGTGCGCTCGATGACCGCGCCCACGGTCATCATCCTCGGCGGCAGCTTTAAAAAGGCCGACTACCACCCGCTGGGCCGCGAACTGATGCGCGGCAACATCACGCATGCCGTGCTCATCGGCGACACCGCCGACGCCATCGAAGCAGCCCTCAAAGACGAGGGCTTCACCCATTGCGTGCGCGCCGGCTACGACTTTCAAAAGGCCATCGAAACGGCGCGCTCCCTGGCCGCGCCCGGCGGCAATGTGCTGCTCTCGCCGGCCTGCGCCAGTTTCGACATGTTCAGCGATTATGAAGCGCGCGGGCGCGAATTCAAGCGGATCGTAAAGGATCTGGAGCCGAACATGGCTTGACCCGCCGCGTCGACCGGGGCGTGCTTTTTTCCTTCCTGCTGCTTCTCCTGACCGGCCTGGTGGTGCTCTACGCCGCCAGCTACTACAACGCGCAGGACAAGGGCAACGCCCTCTCGGAAGTCACCTCCCAGCTCACCGGCATCGGCGCGGGGACGCTTTTGATGCTCGTCGTTCTCCGCGTCGATTACCGCAAGCTCGCCCATCCCGCGGTGGTGGCCGCCCTCGTGGCCGTCAGCCTGGCGCTGCTCGGCCTGGTGGCCGTCCCCGGCGTGGGCAAGCTGCTCAACGGCTCGCGGCGCTGGCTGCGGTTGGGGCCTGTGAGCTTTCAGCCCTCGGAACTGGCCAAGTACGCCATGATCCTCTTCCTCGCCCGCGCCCTCAGCGCCCCGGGGAGGGATGTGCGCCGGTTCTTCACCGGCCTGGTGCCGCTCTTTATCGTGCCGGGAGCGATGTTTCTGCTCATCCTCCTCCAGCCGAACCTCTCCACCGCCGGCAGCATCCTCATCGTCGCCGCGGTGATGGTGCTCATGGCCGGGGCACGCTGGCTGCACATGGGGCTCATCGGCGTGGCGGGCGCGGCGCTGGGCACGTTCTACGCCCTTTCCGAGGACTACCGCCGCGCGCGGCTTCTGTCCTTCCGCGACCCCTTCGCCTACCTCACCAACGAGGGCTACCAGCTCTCCCAGTCGCTGATGGCCTTCGGCTCCGGCGGTCTGTTCGGCATGGGGTTGGGCAAGGGGCGGCAGAAGTATGCCTTTTTGCCCTACCCGGAGAGCGATTTCATCTTCGCCGTCGTCGGCGAGGACCTCGGCTTTTTCGGGTGCTGCGCAGTGCTGGCCATGTTCGCCGCCTTCGTCTTTTTCGGCCTGCGCGTAGCCATGCGCTGCGAGGACCGCTTCGGCAGCCTGCTGGCAGGCGGCGTCACGGCGATGATCGGCGTGCAGTGCGTGCTCAATGTGGCCGTGGTCGTCGGCCTCATGCCCACCACGGGCCTTCCCCTGCCGTTTTTCAGCGCCGGCGGCACCTCCATTGCCATCATCATGGGCGCGGTGGGGCTTCTGCTCAATATTTCCCGCGACGCCGGCCCCCTGTGACGGGTGGACACGCACCTTTTGCCGCACATTCCCATAACATAAACAGGAGCGATGTTTTATCGCCCGGATGCTGGAGCGCGTCTGTACGAGCGTCCGCGTCGGCTTTTCCGGCTCTTTACCGCGTCCGCGTCTGCGGAGGCGGCGTCCGCCGCGAAGCCCGGCCGCCGGCCCGTCTGGACGCGCCCCATGGAAGGCGGCGAAGAATATGTTTCTGGTGAGCGGCGGGAGGCGGCTTTGCGGGGAGTTGGAGGTCGGCTGCGCAAAGAACGCGGTGCTGCCCATACTGGCGGCGGCGATGCTGACCGATACGCCGGTGACGGTCGAGGATTGTCCCGACCTTGTGGACGCGCGCAACATGCTCTCTATCCTGGAAACGCTGGGCTGCCGCGTGGAAGCGCGGGGGCGGGACGTGGTGCTCGACGCCTCGCGCGCCGAGAACCACGAGATGCCGGAAAAGCTCTCCAAGCGCCTGCGCTCGTCCATCTTTCTGCTCGGGCCGCTCGTCG
>DVGE01000094.1 GCA_018712885.1 Candidatus Pullichristensenella stercoripullorum
GCACCTTCGCGGTGATGTAGCGGTAGTTGAGGCCCTTGGCGCGAAAGCCCGCCTCCTCCATCACGCCCGTGGGGTTGTCGTCCACGGGGTCGCCGAATACGCCGACCAGCTCGGCGCGGTAATTCCTGGCCATACTATCCTCTCCTTATGTCACAGATGAGCTCGTCCACGTCTTCTTCGCGCGTCGCCCAGCTGGTGCAGATGCGCACCGCCGAGCGCGCCTCGTCCACACGGCACTGGTAGGAAAAGGCGTACTTTTCGCCAAGCCGCGCGAGCTGTTCGTCGGGAAAAATCGGGAATTGCTGGTTGGTGGGGCTGTCGATGTAGAATTCGCAGCCCGCCTCCGTCAGCGCCGCCTTGATCTTCATCGCCAGCGCCACCGCGCGGCGGGAAAGCTCGAAGTACAGCCCGTCGCGCAGAAGCTCGGCGAACTGTATGCCCAACAGCCGCCCCTTGGCCAGCATGCCGCCGCGCTGCTTGATCTGGTAGCGGAAATCGCGCTTGAGCGCTTCGTTGCGGATGACCACGGCCTCGCCAAAGAGCGCGCCCTGCTTGGTGCCGCCGATGTAGAACACGTCCGCCGTCTCCGCCAGGAAGGGCAGCGTCAAATCGTTTTCCGGCGATGCCAGGCCGTAGCCCAGCCGCGCGCCGTCGAGGAAGAGCAAAAGCCCGTATTCGTCGCAGACCTCGCGCAGCGCCGCCAGCTCCGCGCGGGAATAGATGGTGCCCAGCTCCGAGGGGCTGGAGACGTACACCGCCCCCGGCTGCACCATGTGCTCAAAGGAAGCGTCGGCGTAGTGCGCGCGGCAAAGCTCCGCCACCGCCCCGGCGCGCAGCTTGCCGTTTTCGTGGGGGATGCACAGCACCTTGTGGCCGCAGGCCTCGATGGAGCCCGTCTCGTGCACGGCGATGTGCCCCGCGTCGGTGGAAACGACGCCCTGCCACGGCCGCAGCGCCGCCGAGAGCACGGTCAGGTTGGCCTGCGTGCCGCCCATGAGGAAGTGCACGTCCAGATCGTCCTGCCCGCACAGGCCGCGGATGATGTCCGCCGCCTCGCGGCAGTATTCATCCTCGCCGTAGCCCGGCGTCTGCACGAAGTTCGTCTCCTGCAGGCGTTCCAGTATGCGCGGATGCGCGCCCTCGCCGTAATCGCAGTTGAAGCGTATCAAGCCGATCTCCGCCTTTCGGGGATATAGTTATAAAGCCACTCCATATTCTATCACAGTTGACGAAAGATTTCAACCGATATAACAAAGAAGATTGTCAACCAAAAACATTCAAATGGTTGACAATCGGCGCCGTCTGTGGTATTTTGCTTTCAGGAGGGAAAGCAATGCAAATGCAAAAGAAATTGAACGTTCGTCAAATGACCTATGCGGCGCTGAGCGCCGCGCTCATCGCCGTTTGTTCGTGGGTCACCATTCCCGCCGCCGTGCCCTTTACATTGCAGACGTTCGCTGTGTTTACGGTCTGCTCGCTGCTGGGCGGAAAGTTGGGCCTGTGCGCCGTAGCGCTGTATATGCTGCTGGGCGCGGCAGGACTGCCGGTATTTTCCGGCTTCGGCGCGGGCGTGGGCGCGCTTTTCGGGCCGACAGGCGGCTATATCCTTGGTTTTGCCTTTACGGCGCTTGCCATGTGGGGCGTGCAGGTGAAATTTGGGGACAGGCTTCCCGTGCGCGTCGCAGGCATGGCGCTCGGCCTTTTGCTCTGTTACGCCTTTGGTACGGCGTGGTTCATGGCCGTTTACGCGCGCACGAGCGGCCCCATCGGTCTGGGCGCGGCGCTTTCCATGTGCGTGCTGCCCTTCATTCTCCCGGACTGCGTAAAGATTGCCCTCGCCCTCTTTGTTTCCGCGCGCCTTCGGCCGCTGCTCACCAGAAAGTAGAATGGTCATTCCGGCCCGCCGGCAGGATGCGTACCTCTCCGGCGTTCAGCGCTTCCTCGCTTCCATCGGCGCGGCGGACGAGCAGTTGTCCGTCCCTGCCGATGCCCACGGCCAGCGCCCGACGCTCCTCGCCGCCCCGCATGAACGCCACGGTTCGCCCCAATACCAGCGAGCGGCGGCGGTATTCGTCCAGAAAGCGCCTTGCCGCAAGGTCGGAGGCAAAGTCCAGCAGTCGCGCGGCGATCTCTGCGGCAAGGCGGTTGCGGGAGACGGGCTGCGGCCAGAGCGAGCAGGCGCGATCGGCGAACGCCGCCGGAAAATCGCGCGTGCGCACGTTGACGCCTACGCCTACACAGGCGCTGCGCAGTGTGTCCTCTTCAAAACTGCCGCTGGCCTCGGTGAGTATGCCGCAGAGCTTTCTTCCGTCCAGATAGACGTCGTTGACCCACTTGATCTGACATTCGCGCCCGGTCACCGCCTCGACCGCCTGCGCCACGGCGACTGCGGCGGCGGCGGTGAGCAACGCCGCCTGCGAGAGCGCTGCGCGGGGTCGAAGGACAAGCGTCATATACAGCCCTTCGCCGGCGGGAGAGTAAAAGGCGCGTCCACGTCGCCCGCGCCCCGCGGTCTGTTCTTCGGACAGCAACAGCATCGGGCAGTCCGCGCCAGCAGCCAGCAGCCTTTGCGCCTCACGATTGGTAGAATCCAGCGTATCGTAGACGCGCACGGGCAGGTTGGCGTATTTCTCGCTCAGCGCGGCGCGCACGCCGGCCGCGGACAGGCGGTCGTCCTCCGCTCGGAGGCGGTAGCCGCGGTTGGGCGTTGAGTCGATCGCGAACCCCGAGGCCCGCAGAGCGTTTACGGCCTTCCACACCGCGCTGCGGCTGACGCAAAACCGCTCCGCCAGCGCCTGCCCGGATACGTCCTCGCCGCGCCGTCTTTCCAGTTCGGCCAGCAACTCGTCGCGCAGCGCCATGCCGTCACCTCCCCAAACGCTTTTGTTCATTGTAGCACGCCGCCTGCCAAAGCGCAAGCCTTGACAGGCGGCGCGGCGCATGTTATGCTGGGGGCGAAAGGGGGCGCGCATATGGCGTTTGACTACAAAAGGGAATATAAAGAGTTTTATCTGCCGCCCCAAAAGCCGCAGCTCATCTGCGTGCCGGAGATGCGCTTTGCCGCCGTGCGCGGCCAGGGCGACCCCAACGAGGAGGGCGGCGCGTACCAGCGGGCGCTTTCCGTGCTCTATGCCCTCTGCTACACGCTGAAAATGAGCAAACTGGGCGACCACAGGATCGAAGGCTACTTCGACTACGTCGTGCCGCCCCTGGAAGGGCTCTGGTGGGAGGAGGGCGCGGAGACGGTCGACCTTTCCCGCAAGGACGCGCTTTCGTGGATCTCCATGATCCGTCTGCCGGACTTTGTCAGGGAGGAGGACTTCCGTTGGGCGCAGGCGGAGGCCGCGCGCAAAAAGGGGCTCGACTGTTCCGCGGCCGAGTATTTTGCCTACGCCGAAGGCGACTGCGTGCAGTGCCTGCACGTGGGCCCCTATGAGGAAGAACCGGCCACGCTCACGGAAATGCGCGCCTTTGCCGCGCAAAATGGTTGGCGGCTGGACGTGGGCGATGCGCGCCGCCACCATGAGATCTATCTCAGCGACCCGCGCCGCGTCGCCCCGGAAAAACGCAAAACGGTGCTGCGCCTGCCGGTCGTCCCCGGCGGGGCATGACGCTGAAACAGAAGCGGCCGGCGCTGGCAGTCTCGCCAACGCCGGCCGCTTTGCCCGGCGGTCAGGGCTGTTCGTCCCCGTCCTGCGCCGGTTCCTCGACGGGCGGTTCCTCCGCGCTTGCCTCAGGCCAGTGGATCTCCACTTCCGGCTTGGGCGCGTCCTCGCTCTTTGCTTCTTCGGAAGCGAAGGGCTGGCCGCACACGGCGCAGAAACGCGCCTCGCCCTGTTTGAGTGCGCCGCAGCCGGGGCAGTACTCAGCCCGCGGCGCTTCCGGCGCTTCTTCCGGTTCGGGCTGCTTGGATGCGGGCATCTTTGCCCCGCAGGAGGGGCAGAACTTGGCGTCGAGATCTACCACCGCGCCGCAGCCGGGGCAGCGCTTTTTGTCGTTGAGCGCGTCGATCTCGGCGGTGACGGCCTCGATGCGCTCGGCCAATTCGTCGATGCGGCGCACCAGCAGGTCGAGCTGCTCCTTGCCGCCCTCGCCGTCGCGGGAGGTGTAGTAAGCCTCGCCCAACGCGGCAAAGAGCTTTTTCTGCTCATCGCGCAGGGAACGCAGCTCGCTGTTGCGGCGGGTCGCTTCCATACCCTCCACGGTTTTCTTCTGTATCGTCTTGGCAGCGCTCTGGAAGGTCTTGCCGAGGTCGCTGAAAAAAGAAGCCATTGAAAAACTCCCCTTTCTGCAAAGAAATTCATCGGTGGGAACAAACTCCCCTTCTATCATAATACCATTTCCCATCAAATGCAAGTAAATTCTCCAAAGGCGCATGGAAATCGCCGCAAGGGGGAAGGTAAGCGGGGGTGATCTGATGTTTACGCTCTTTCTGCGCGCCCTGATCCTCTATGTGGTGATGATCGTCACCATGCGCGGCCTGGGCAAGCGGCAGCTGGGCCAGTTCCAGCCCTACGAATTTGCCATGACCATCTTGCTGGCCGACCTCATCTCCACGCCCATGGGCTCGGTCTCCACGCCGCTTTTGTACGGCATCCTGCCGTTCATGGCGCTCTTTACCGTGCACAGCCTCATCACGCTTTTGTCGCTCAAATCGGACAAAGTGCGCGCCATCGTCTCCGGCAAGCCCTCGGTGATCATCTCGCGCGGCGTCATCAACGAAGGGGAGCTAAAGCGCCTCTGCCTGAGCCTTGCCGACCTGCTGGAAGGGCTGCGCGGCGCGGGCGTGCTCGATCCCTCGGAGGTCGGCACCGCCGTGGTCGAGGCCAACGGCAAACTGAGCGTCTTCCCCGAATCCAGCAAACGCGGCCCCACCACCGGCGAGCTGGGCGTGAAGACCGAATACGAGGGCCTGCCCCTGCCGCTGATCATGGATGGCCGCGCGCAGCCCAACAACTTGAAGCAGGCGGGCGTGGACGAGGCGTGGCTCACGGCCCTGCTCGCGCGCCGCGGTCTGCGCGCGGAAGAGGTCTACCTTGCCTGCCTCGATACGCAGGGCCGCCTGTCTCTGCAAACGGCGGCGGGGGAGCGCATGCGCCTCAACGCCCTCGCCCCGGGAAAGGTGGGCTGGTAATGCGCACGACGCTCATCGCCCTCATCGTCGTCGTCCTCGCCGCCGTCGGCCTGTGCGCCTTCGCGCAAACGCACATCTGCGCCGTGGTCGAGGAAATGGACCTTCTGCGCGTCGAGGCGGAGACGCGCGCGCGCGCCGGCGACGACACGGGCGCGGCGGAGTGCCTGACGCGCCTGGCCGGCCGCTGGCAGGAGGAGCGCGCGGCCATGGAGATGCTCACCTCCCACGACAGCCTCCACGAGGTATACAGCGAGCTGGTGGACGCGCGCGTCTGTCTGGAGAGCGGCGACTACGACGACTGCTACCGCGCCCTGGCGCAGCTGGGCGAGGCGCTGCACCACATCCGCGAGATGGAGGCCGTGTCGCTCTCCAACCTCTATTGACCGCCGGCCAAGCGCGGTTTTGCGCCGCCCGGGAGACGCGCGCTTCCCGGGCGACATAGTATGCCGCGGGGAGGGGAGTTTATGAACCCGCAAACGCTTCTGCGCCTGTGCTCGTTTACATATTTCGACCTGCCGGAGCTCTACATCCGCCGCCTCGCGCGCGGGGAAACGGTGCCGCTTTCCGAGGCCGCCCGCGCCCTGCGCCGCTTAAGCGACCTAGGCGCGCTGCGCTGCGGCGCGTATCTCGCGGACGCGCCAGGCCTGTTTGCCGCGTTGGAAACGTCCAAACTGTTTATACGCGCCTACGAAAACGACAACGCCGCCACCGGCTTCGTCGCCTACGCCTTCGAAGCCCCCGGCGAGACCATCATCGCCGTGCGCGGTTCGGAGACGAAGGGGGAGTGCGTCCCCACGAACGTCGACTGGCGCGACAACTTCTGCGCGCCCCTGGCCGGCTCCGTGCAGTATGCCGCCGCCACCGCGTTCGCCGACCGCTGCAAGGACGGCTCCCTGCTGCTCACCGGCCACTCCAAAGGCGGCAACGTCGCCCTCTACGCCCAAAGCGCGGCGCAAGACCCGCTTGCCCGCGCCGCCGTGTTCAACGCCCAGGGCTTTGCCTGCCACGCGCTCAGCAAAACCCAGAAGCAGCGCCTGCGTGCCGGCGCGGTCAACTACGTGGTAGCCGGGGACATTGTCGGCGCGCTGCTCTGCCACCTGGAAACGCGCTTCTACGTCCGGCAAAACCCCGGCACCAACGCCCATTCGCCGGACGCCTTTGCCTTCGATGCGGAGGGTTTTCCCATCCCCGCAAGGCGGACGTGGCTCTCCCGCGCCGTGGAAGTCCTCTCGCGCCTGCTGCTGGCGCTGGAAACGCTGGGGTTTACCAACGTCACCCGCCGCCTGCTCGCCTGCCCCGCGCCGGCATAACACAAACTGCGTGGACAGCGCTGCCCCGGCGTGGTATAATGGTCTGCGTTCCCGGGCCGCCGGGCTGTATCCTGAGGAAAAGGTCGGAAATACCATGGTCAAGATCGACTCGCACGTCCACATCTACCCGGACAAGATCGCCGCGAAAGCCGCCAAAGGCATCGGCAAGTTTTACGACATCACCATCCACCACGATGGCAGCATCACGCAGATGATCGCCGAGGAGGACAAAGCCGGCGTCTCGCGCATGGTTGCCCACTCCGTGGCCACCACGCCCACGCAGGTGGCGCACATCAACGAATTTATCATGTCCGCGCGCGCGGAATACCCGGATCGCATCATCCCCTTCGCCGCCCTCCACCCGGACACGCCGGACATGGAAAACGTGCTCAAGGGCATCGTCGCCGCGGGCTTCAAGGGCGTCAAGCTGCACCCGGATTTCCAGGAGTTCCAGCTCGACGAGCCACGCGCCCTGCGCATGTTTTCGCTCATCGCCGACGCGAAACTCCCCGCGCTCATCCACACCGGCGACTACCGCTACGACTATTCCAACCCGCCGCGCATGGCGCATCTTTTGGACGAAGTGCCCGACCTCGTGGCCATCGGTGCGCACTTGGGCGGCTGGAGCGTCTACGACGAGGCGCGCAAGCTGCTGGCCGGCCGTCCCAACCTTTATGTGGACACATCCAGCGCCCTCTACGCCCTGAAGCCCGGCCACGCCGCCGAGCTCATCCGCGCCTTCGGCGTCAAGCGGGTGATGTTTGGCACAGACTACCCCATGTGGACGCCCGAGGAAGAAGTGGAGCGCTTTGAGGCCCTGCCCCTGACCGCGGCGGAGAAGGAACAGATTTACCACGTTACCGCCGAGGAACTGCTGGGCTAGGAGGCTGTCATGGAGCTTACGTACAGAAGGGCGCAGCTTCTGGAGCTTTCCCGCATCCTAGCCCTGTGTTTTGAAAACGTCAACCATTACGCGGACTTTTCCCGCGTCGATCAGTCGCGGGCGCTCTCGGATGTGCGCCGCCGCGTGCAAAAGCAGATTTTTAACTTTACCGTTGCCGAAAAAGACGGCGAAGCCGTGGGCTGCTATTTCCTCCACAACGTCAACGGCCGCGCCGAACTGGAAGATTTCTACGTCTTCGGGCCCTACCGCGGCCAGGGCGTGGGCACGCAGATGCTGCGCGACTGCCAAAGCAAGGTCAACGGCGCGCTCTGGCTGCGCATATTCGCCGGCAACGTCCGCGCCATTGGCTTCTACATCCGCCTCGGCTTCCACATCCGCGGCGAGGCCGAAAACGGCATGCTGTGGATGCAGTGCATCTGAAAATTTTGCCAGCGACGCCCGCGCGGGAAACGCCCCCGCGCGGGCGTCGCTTTGCCCGGATCATTTTTTCATTACCAATATAAGCCGTTGCAGCGCTTCTTTTTGCTCCTTTGTCAGCGTGCTCCAGGCGGAAAACATTTCCCTTTGTTCCTCGGTCATCTCCACCATCTCCCCCTCGGCAAAGAACTGCGCCAGCGTGATGCCGAACCCCGCGCAGATGCTTTCCAGCGTGGCGATAGACGGGGTGGTATTGCGGTTAAAAATATTTGCCACCGTAGACTGCGACAGACCGGACGCAATGGCAAGCCGGTATTCGCTCCATTTGCGCTCAGCCATCAACTCCCGAATGCGCGCCTTCGCGTCCATTTGCCTCACCTCTTGAACAATATTTTAGGCCTCAGCTGAATTGTAAAATAGTGGGAAGATGTGTTGATTTTAGGTTTCAATTGAGGTATAATAGAAGTGCGTTATAATTGCTAAAGGGAGATGGTGGTCTGTGGTAAATGTTCATTCCTATGCTTTGCAGTTAGAATTTGCCTTTCAGTTATCACCAAAGAATCGCTATGTAACAGCCGATGATTTCGTGTTGGATTTTGAGGATGCGCTTTAGGTCAGTTTACAAGGAACTACACGCAGACCGTGAAACGGGCTGCTGACAACAAACGGCGCTATGCTCCCGGCTGGGTGCATAGCACCTGTTTGTTGCGGGGGTTTCCAAAGGGGGCAGCGCCCCATTTGGCACACGACTTTGCGGAGCAAAGTGTAGTGTGTTATACGCTCTGTCGGCGTTGCCCTGAAAATACCGTTGCCGCCGGGGAGGGCAAGGGCATTTGACGCGGCAGGAAAGCAGGGCTTTGTTTGGGGCTGGTAAGCCGGAAACAAAGGGCTGATTTCAGCAGCAGACAGGGCGTATTATGAAAGCCCCCGTCCCTCGTCCTCCGCCCCCGGCCTATGGGACAAAAAGTCCCAAAGCTCTGGACACCGTGACCAGATGTGTGGCCACACTCCGGGAAAAGTAGCAGGACGGCAGGAAACCGTCAAGGCTGAAATGAATGGGCTGACGCCCGGCCTTGACCGTTCCCCGCCGCCCCGCTGGATGGGTGGACAAGGTGGCCAATCCCTAAAAGTGTTTGGCCGCACTCGTTCATTTTGGGGCCTTTCTTCTCCCAAAATTGAAATGGGCGGGAAAGCCCTAAAATGGCTTTCCCGCCTTGATTACCCATTAGCAAAGACGGGCGAGACTGTCAACGGCGGCGCTGAAAGCGCCGTTCATCTTGACCGTTGACTGGCTCGCCTGGCTTTGCTACTGCCCGTAAGAGATGGAAAAACAAGATGGAAAACAAGGTTAAAAATGGTTGACAAGTCTATCGGATGTGTGTTATACTGTGCGACAGTTTGAGATTGGAAGGAGGCTTACGTGTGTTAATTTGTGTACGCTAATAAGCAATAAAAAGTAGAAGTACCTTTCCACATGATGGTGGGCTTTTTTTGCGTGCGTATGCAAAGGAACACGTAGGTTTGACACGAGCAGTCTTTGAACTGTATCGTGGTGTTTTTTCGTGCTTTGTTGTTATGCAGGCGTCTGCCCTCTCTGTGGGACAACGCCTGCTTTTTATTGCAGAAACAAAGGAACAA
>DVGE01000095.1 GCA_018712885.1 Candidatus Pullichristensenella stercoripullorum
ACGCCCTTGATGCCGTGGCGCGCGCCCAGCACCTTGGTGATGCAGTCGCTCTCCAGCGCGGTCTTGATCGCGCCGTAAGCGCTGGCGTTGATGACGGAGGTCGGGCCGCCGGACTGGCCGATGATGCAGGCGCCCTTGAGCTGAGACATAAGGATCCTTCCTTTCAAAACATGTCGGTGGGATTTACCCGTACATACAGAAATTTATCACAGTTTGCGCGCCTTGTCAAACGCGATGCGGTTAAGATTGCGCGGCTTTGCGCGTTCCTTCGACGTCTATGACCACCACCTCGGGCGGGTCGAACACGCGCGGCAGGCGCGGGTAGTAGGAAAGGCCGCGGCTGACGACGAGGGACGTCTCCCCCACCTCGTAAAGCCCGCCGGCGTACTGGGGGAACCAGCCCTGATCGGGGGCGAAGAGGCCGTTGACCAGCAGGGGGATGCGCACCTGCCCGCCGTGGGTGTGGCCGGAGAGCACGAGGTCGAAGGGATACTGGCGGTAGAGGTCGATGTAGTCCGGGCGATGGGCGAGGAGGATGTTGTAAGCGTCCGGGGAGAGGCTTTCAAAGGCGGCGGCGAGGGCGGCGGCGCATTCCTCCGCCGTGCGGTATTCGCGCAGGCCGCAGAGGTTCACCTGCCCCCACGGGGTGTTCAGCGGCAGCACGCCGTCCTCCAGTATGGTTACGCCGTAACCTTCGATCTTCTCCAGAACATCTTCAAAGTCCGGCCGCCAGCGGTCGTGGTTGCCGGAGACGTAGTAGGCGGGGATGCCGGTGCGGGAAAGGGCCGCGAAGAAGGACAGGGCGTTTTCCAACGGCGCCACGTCGTCGACGATGTCGCCGCCCAGAAGGATGGCGTCCGGGCGCTGGTCGAGCACGAGGTCGAGAAGCTCGCGGTGGCCTTCGCCGTAGACGGCGCTGTGCAGGTCGGTGAGCAGGACGAGGCGCAAGCGCGCGTCCTCGGTGAGCTTGTCCGTCTCCAGGCGGTAAAAGCGCAGCGTCAGGCCGCGCCAGAGGGCGCAGACGAGAAACAGCGCGCAAAAGCAGATGCAGAACAGGGCGATCCCCCAACCTCTTTTCATCTTCTCCTCCTCGGGGCGCGCCGCACTCCCCCCGACGCGGCGGCATACGATGCAGGGAAGCAAGGATGATGAGGTGATGTCGATGCTTCCCAACTCCTATTATTATAACACATCTTCCGGCGGCGGTCTACGCGCGGCGGGCCGCTGCTGTCAACCCAACTGCCGCCCCATCCCCTATGGCTGTTGCTGCTGCGGGCCTTCCGGCCCTTCCGGCCCCACCGGCCCCGGCGCGACCGGCCCCACCGGCCCGACTGGCCCGACTGGCCCGACCGGCCCCACCGGCCCCGCGGGCGCGCAGGGCGCGGCAGGCTTGACGGGCGCGACAGGCCCTACCGGCGCGACCGGCCCCACCGGTGCGCAGGGCGAGGGTCTGGAGACGCTGCAGCCCTTTGCCGCCGGCGCTTCTTACAGAATGGGCGACCTGGTGTTCTATGACGGCAGCCTTTATCAGGCCGACGTCAACGACCCCACGGGCACGCCCGGCTCCTCCGCAGACTACAATCTCGTCACCGTCATGGGCCCCACGGGCGCGACCGGACCCACCGGCCCCATCGGTCTGACCGGCCCCACCGGCGCGCAGGGCGTCATGGGCGCGACCGGGCCTGCGGGCGCGACCGGCCCCACCGGCCCCGTGGGCGCTACAGGCGTCACCGGCCCCATGGGGCCGACCGGTGCGACCGGGCCTTCCGGCAGCGAAGGCCCCACCGGGCCGACGGGCGCGGCGGGCGCGGAAGGTCCCACGGGTCCCACCGGCGCGACCGGCCCCACCGGCCCTTCCGGCGGCCCGACCGGCCCGACTGGCCCCACCGGCCCCGCGGGCACGCAGGGCGTTGCCGGGCCGACCGGCCCCACGGGCGCACAGGGCGCGCAGGGCTTGCAGGGCAACGAGGGCGCGACGGGCCCGACCGGGCCCACCGGGCCTACGGGACCCGCCGGCCCGCAGGGCAACGCCGGTACGCAGGGCGTACAGGGCAACGAAGGCCCGACCGGCCCCACCGGCCCCACCGGGCCGCAGGGCGCTGCCGGCACCCAGGGCGTACAGGGCAACGAAGGCCCGACCGGCCCCACGGGTCCTGCCGGCGCGACCGGCGCGGAAGGACCCACGGGTCCCACGGGGCCGACCGGCCCTGCCGGTGCGCAGGGGCCTGAAGGCCCCACCGGCCCCACTGGCCCGCAGGGAACTGCCGGTACGCAGGGCGCGGAGGGCCCGACAGGGCCGACTGGCCCCACAGGCCCGACGGGGCCCGCCGGTATCACGCGCAATCTGGCCGTGCGCTCCATCAGCATCACCGGCCCGGACGGCGCGCCCAGCGTGCAGGATGTGGGCGACGAGCGGCAGGGGCTTTTGGACTTCGTACTTCCCGCCGGCGCGACCGGCCCGACCGGTGCGACCGGTGCGACCGGCCCGGCTGGCCCCGCTGGCCCGGCTGGCAAGGGCACGGCAGCGCTGGTCTATCAGCTCGGTTCGCTGCGCAACGAGGCCGCCGATGGCGCGCTGACGCTCTCCACGCTGCTGGCCAGCCCTGCGGAGGACTACGCGCTTTCGCAGAACGCGCTGACGCTGCGCGAGGCGGGCACGTATCTTCTGCGCTACACGGTGTTCGTGCCGGAGCAGGCCGCCATCGACACGGTGCTGCGGTTGCAGGTCAACGAGCAGACGCTGCTTTCCAGCGTCGTCCACGCCGTGAAGAGCGCCGGCGCGGGCCAGAGCGCCACCTTCAGCGGTCAGGCGCTGCTGGTGGCGGGCGCGGATACGCTGGTGCGCCTGACCAGTTCCGCGGCGCTGAATATCGCCGGCACCGCCGCCAACGCCTCGGCGACGCTCTCGGCGGAGCGCATCGCCTGACGCACGAAAGCGGGCGGCGAGGGAAACGCCCCGCCGTCCGGTGAAAACGCTGGTGCAGCCCGACGCGCGGCGGCGCAGCAGCGGCCATCCCCCACTCTCCCAGAAAGCGGGGCGGCGGACGCTCCCCGCCGCGCGACGAAAAAACGGCCCGTGGGGTTCGTCCCACGGGCCGCGTTGCGTTTTCTTACGCTTCCTTTTCTTTCTTCTCCTTGCCCGTCACCTTGTTGAGGATCATGATGACGGCCATGATGATGGCGATGACCAGGAAGATGCCGACCATGCCCTTGAGCATGTAGCCAAGGGAATCCACGAAGGCCGCGCCGTCGATGTGGATATCGACATGCGCGTCGGACGGATCCGCTTCCTCCTCGCCCATGCCGATGGAGCGGAGGTATTCGTCGTGCTCGGCGACCTGTTCCGTGAGGGAATCCAGCAACTCCTGCTCCTCGGTGAGCAGCATTTCTTCCGAAGCCACGAGGGCCTGTTCTTCAACCGTAGGCATATGCGTACCTCCTTCTGCTTAAAGCGTGGGGATGAGGGAAATGATCATGCCGCCGGCGATGACCGAGGCGATCTGCCCGGCCACGTTGGCGCCCGCCGCGTGCATGAGCAGGAAGTTCTGCGGGTCTTCCTTGAGGCCCATCTTATGCACCACGCGGGAGGACATCGGGAAGGCGGAGATGCCCGCCGCGCCGACCATGGGGTTGATCTTCTTCTTGAGGAAGAGGTTGAGGAACTTGACGAAGAACACGCCGCCGATGGTGTCGAAGCAGAAGGCCACCAGGCCCAGGGCAAGGATGACGATGGTGTTGATGTTGAGGAACTTCGACCACACCATCACCGGGGCCACGGAGAGACCCAGCAGCAGCGAGACGAGGTTGGCCAGCACCTTCTGCGCCGTCTCGGAGAGCGAATCGAGCACCAGACACTCGCGCAAGAGGTTTCCGAACATCAGGAAACCGACCAGCGCCACGCTCTTGGGGGCGGCGATGCCGGCGATGAAGGTGACGAAGATGGGGAAGAGAATGCGCGTGGTGCGCGAGATGTTGGCGGGATTGTATTCCATCTTCATCTGGCGCTCTTTTTTGGTGGTGACCAGGCGGATGCAGGGCGGCTGCACGATGGGCACCAGCGCCATGTAGGAATAGGCCGCCACGATGATGGCGCCGATGTACTGCGTCTTAAAGTGCTGCGCCACGAAGATGGAGGTCGGGCCGTCCGCCGCGCCGATGATGGCGATGGAGGCCGCGTCCTGCAGGGTAAAGCCCAGCAGGCGCGCCAGCGACAGCGTAAAGAAGATGCCAAACTGCGCCGCCGCGCCGCAGAGGATCATCTTGGGGTTGGAAAGCAGCGGGCCAAAGTCGATCATCGCGCCGATGCCGATGAAGAGCAACAGCGGGAAAAGCTCGGTAACGATGCCCGCATCATAGAGGATCTGCAGCTCCTTGAGCGCGCCGTCCATGGGCAGGTTCACGAGGATCGCGCCCAGACCCATGGGCAGGAGCAGCGTCGGCTCCATTTCCTTCTTGATGGCGAGATAGATCAGCACGCCGCCGATCACCCACATGACCGCCATCTGCCACGTGATGCCCTGAATGTTTTCAAGCAGCCAGTCCAGCCAGTCCATAGACATCCCCCTTGGTGTTTTTGGGCGCTTGCAAAAGGCGGCCTGTGGCCATGCCACTGTGACCGCCGCCCCCGGCGCGTTTTCGCCGGAGCCAAGACTTCCCTTTATAAAAATGAGTATAACATACCGGGCGGAAGCGTGTCAATACGCAGGCAAAATTCCTTTATACCATCTTTAGACGCCGTCCTTTTCAGCGCCGCTTGAAGATCCAGAACTTGCTGGCAAAGTAGTTGGCGGCGATAACCGCCACCTGCACGATGAGTTTGGCGAGCAAATCGTTCATCCGCAGCGCACCGGCGAGGAGCATCATCAGCAAAACGTCCATGACCAGGGAGATAACGCGCGCGGAGAGGAACTGGGCAAGCTCGCGCTTGACATCGCCGCCTTTGCTTTTGAACACCCAGCGCTTGTTGGGGTAAAAGGCGAAGGCCACCGCCGCCAGCCACGCCACCAGCGTGCCTGCGACGATCAGACCCACATTTTGGAAGCTGTCGTCCATGATGAGCGCGGCAAGGCCGGGGCTGCTCCCCTCCCCGCCCACCAGACGGGTAAAGAGGAAGTAGACCACGTAGTTGACCACCGTGGTCAGGCCGCCCACGAGGCAGTAGAGGAAGATCTCCCGCAGGCGCTCGTTGTTCCAAAGCTTTTTGATCATCGCAGCGGCCTCACAAGATAGGTCATGTCGTCCAGTTCGCCTTCTTCAAAGGTCACGCCGGGGTAGTTGTCGCGGAAAAAGTGCGGCGCGGTGCAGGCGTATTCAAAGCCCAGTTTTTCATAGAAGGGCAAAAGGTCTTCGCAGGTGCCGACGTAGATGCGCTCGTATTCCGCGGCCAGCAGGCGGAAAAGGTGCATAAGCAGGCGCGTGGCGTAGCCCTTGCCGCGCGCGTCCTTTTCCGTGGCGATGTTTTTCAGTTCGCAGCCGTCCTCGCGGCGGGTGATGACGGCCTCGGCCACGGCGCGGCCATGGGCGAACAGCACGTACATGTCGCCCGCGTCCAGATAGCGGTCGATCATCGCCTCACTGGGGTCGGCGTCGAGCAAAAGCGGCAGGTATTCGCGCTTGCCGGCGGCGATGCGGCGGATCTCCTCCGGGGCCAGTTCGCCGTTCTTCCAGTGCTTGCGGCAGAGGGCGACGTAGCTTTCGTTGCCGCCAAGGACGATCTGTTCCCCGGCCTTGACCACCTTGCCGTTTGCCACGCGGGCGTTGCAGGTGGCCTTGCGGCCGCACCAGCAGACGGTCTTGATCTCCTCGATGGTGTCCGCCCAGGCCAGCAGCCAGTGGCTGCCCTCGAAGAGGTTGCCCTGAAAGTCGGCGCGCAGGCCGTAGCAGATGACGGGGATGCAGTGCTCGTCCACGATGTCCACGAGCTGCTCCACCTGCGCCTTGGTGAGGAACTGCGCCTCATCGACGATGAGGCAGTCGTAAAGGCTGAGGTCGAGCCCGGGAAGGTCTTCGACGAACTCGCAGGGCGCGCACAGCCCCGAGCGCGAGCCGACCACTTTTTCGCCGTCGCGGCTGTCGAGGCGCGGTTTGAGCAAAAGCGCGTTCTGGCCGCGCTCGCGGTAGTTGTACTGCACCATGATGGCGTTGGCGGTCTTGGAAGAGCCCATCGCCCCGTAGCGGAAGTAGAGTTTGGCCATGTTTATCCCCTTTGGCAGTATTCCCCGGCGCGGGCCGCGGGAAACGGTTTTCGCCTTGTATTCGACAAAAGGAGCGAAGATTCCTGCCCGGCGCTTGCCAGCGGCAGATTTAACGGTTACAATAGAGGCGGAGGTGGGACCTATGACCATCGCCGGCGTCATCGCCGAATACGATCCCTTTCACAACGGGCATCTGCATCACTTGCGGGAAACGCGGTATCTCACGGACTGCGAGGGGCTGGTCGTCTGTCTGGGCGGCAGCTTCACCCAGCGCGGGGAGCCGGCCATGCTCTCCAAGTGGACGCGCGCGCGCATGGCTCTTTTGTGCGGCGCGGACGCCGTGTTTGAATTGCCCGCGCCCTTTGCCGTGCGCACGGCGGACTTCTTCGCCCGCGGCGGCGTGGGCGTGCTGGCGGGGCTTCATTGCGATATACTTTCCTTCGGCTGCGAGACGGCGGACCTGAAATTGCTGGAAACGCTGGCCGAACTGCGGGACAGGGAGCCGGAGGCGCTTTCCAGCCTCGTGCGCGCGCGGCTGGACGCGGGCATGAGCCACGCCCGGGCGCGCGGCGAGGCGGTGGCGGAGTACCTCGGCCTGCCCGCGGAGGAATTGAACGCGCCGAACATGGCGCTGGCGGTGGAATACCTGCGCTGCCTGCGGGGGACGGAGACAAGGCCGCTGGTCATTCCCCGCGTGGGCGGCTACCATGACGCGGCGCTCGCCCCCATCTGCTCGGCCACGGCGGTGCGCAAGGCGCTGGCGGGCGGCGCGGACGTTTCCATGGCGGTGCCGCCGGAGTGTCTACCGCTGCTGCCGGAAAAACCGCGCCTGCCGCTGGACGCGGTGTTCCTCTACCGTCTGCGGCAGGGCGGGCTTTCCCTGCCGGACGCGGGCGAGGGGCTGGACGGGCTGCTCACGCGCGCGGCGCGGGAGTGCGGCTCGCTGAAAGAAGTGATCGAGCGCGTCAAATCGCGCCGCTACACGCGCGCGCGCATCGTGCGGGCGATGGCGCACGCGGCGGCGGGGCTGACCAAGGAAGTGGCCGCGGCCTGCCCGCGCCCGGCCTACGCGCGGCTTTTGGGCCTGCGCGCCGGGGCGGAGGACGTGTTGCGGGAGCTTTCCCGGCGGGCGGCGCTGCCCATCGTTTCCGACGCCACGCGCCTGCGCGGGGACCCCTGTTTCGAGGCCGAACAGCGCTTCACCGACCTGTGGGCGCTGGGCGCGCCGGAGAGCGCGGATCGCCGCGCCGGGCAGGAATTCACACGGCCCTTCGTGCGCGTGGAGGCGTGAGGGCGGAAAACACATACGCCGCCCTGTCTCGGACGGCGTATGTCAGGATGTTGACAAAGTCAACAGACTGGCAGAGCGTTGAGAAAGCCCGCAAGCCAAGGAAGCTGTACTTGCATCCAAGGGAGCTTACATAGACGTAAGTGACCGCAGGATGCATGTGCAGCTGACGCCGGAAGCAAAAATTGCCACTGATTTTCATTTTATCAGGGCAATTTTTGCGTTTGTGGGCTTTGTCAGCGCTCTGACATACGCCGCCCTGTCACGGACGGCGTATATTTTGGGAAAGGCCGCGGCCCCTCTAGGTGGGCTGCAGGCGGGTGGCGGCGTCGTAGCGCGTGGTGAGCAGCTGTTCGACGCTCTGCACGCAGGCGCTCATGTTGCTCACCGCGTCGGTGGTGCTGGCGCCCTGGGCAAAGGCGTCGTCGAAGGCTTCGAACGCTTCGTCGACGGCCTCGCGCGTGGTGGCGTCGAGGAGCTGGTAGCGCTGGCCGTAGGCGTTGACGATGGCGTCGTCCAGCGCGATCGCGGCGGTGTAGTAGTCGCGCATCAGGGGCAGTATGTCGCCCTGTATGTCCGCGCCGGCGAGCGTCACGCCGTCGTAGCTGCGGGCGAACATGTAGAGGTCGGTATAAAGGTCTTCCCCGACGCTGTCGCGCGCCTGTGCATATTCATTCCGCGCGCTGTTGGCGTTGGCGGCGAATATGCAAACGAGTACGATGAGAACAAGGGCGATCAATGCCGCCACACAAGGCAGGATCACGCGGGGATTTAACTTTAGATTTACACGCTTTTGTGGCTCCATGGTTTTCCCTCCCACTTTGTATGAGAAAGTATATGCTGTGTGCAGCGTGAATATGCACTGCATATGCATATAAAAATACGACGGGAT
>DVGE01000096.1 GCA_018712885.1 Candidatus Pullichristensenella stercoripullorum
CGGCTTTCGTGGCGCTGACCATGCCGAAGAGGTTGACGTCCAGCAGGCGCTTGGCGTCGGCGTTCTGCGTGAACTCCGCCGCCCCGGAGATGCCGAAACCGGCGTTGTTGACCAGTATGTCCAGCCGCCCCTCGCGCGCTTGGACCTCGCGGATGGCGGCGGCGACGCTTGCCTCGTCGGACACGTCGGCGACGATGTGGCAAAGCCCCTCCAGCGACGAGGCGTGGCGGCTCAATACATAGACCTTCACGCCCGCGTCCCGCAAAGCCTTCGCCGTAGCCAGGCCGATGCCGCTGGTGCCGCCGGTGACGATGGCTACGCGGTTCATGCGCTCACCTCCGCAAGCTCGCCGGCAAAGACCTCGATGGCCTCGTCCAGCAGTTTTTCCGTCAATGTCGCCATATAACTGGTGCGCAGAAGGCACTTGTCCGCCGCCGTCGCCGGGGGCAGCACGGTGTTGACATACACGCCCTTTTCGTAGATGCGCTTGGCCTTCAAAAGCGTGTTTTCCGCTGTGTAGGTGTAGATGGGGATGATGGGCGTGTTCGATTCGATGATGGGCACGCCGCGCGCCTTCAGGCCCCGGCGCATATAGGAGGACAGCGCACAGAGCCTGTCCACGATCTCCGGATGGCTGCGCAGGTAGCGCAGCGCCGCCAGCGCCACCGCGGCGTTGGCCGGGGGGATGGAGGCGGAGAAGATGAAGGGCCGGGAGTTGTGGCGGATGAAGTCGATCACCGCCTCGCTGGCCACGGCATAACCGCCAAGGCTGGCCAGGGACTTGGAGAACGTGCCCATGATGACGTCCACCTCGTCCTCCAACCCAAAGAGGCTGGCCGTGCCGCGCCCGCCCTCGCCGACCACGCCGAGGCCGTGGGCGTCGTCCACCATCACGCGCGCGCCGTACTTGCGCGCCAGGGCGACGATCTCCGGAAGTTTCGCCACGTCGCCGCCCATGCTGAACACGCCGTCGGTGACGATGAGGCAACCGGCGCTCTCGGGTACTTTTTGCAGCTGTATCTCCAGCTCTTCCATATTGCTGTGGCCGTAGGTGAGCATGCGCCCGTAGGAAAGGCGGCAGCCGTCGTAGATGCTGGCGTGGTTCTCCTTGTCGCAGAGCACGTAGTCCCCATGGCCGACCAGCGCCGAGAGGATGCCGAGGTTAGACTGGAAGCCCGTGGAGAACGTGCAGCAGGCCTCCTTGTGGAGAAAGTCAGCCAGTTCCGCCTCCAGCTCCAGATGCAGCTTCAGGGTGCCGTTGAGGAAGCGCGAGCCGGAACAGCCCGTGCCATACTGTTCGATCGCCTTCAGACCGGCTTCCAGCACCTCCGGGCAGGTGGTCAGCCCCAGGTAGTTGTTGGAGCCGAGCATGATGCGGCGCTTGCCCTCCATGACGACCTCCGGGCCCTGCCGCGTTTCCAGCGCGTGGAAATAGGGGTATAAACCCTTTGCGCGCAGCGTATTGGCGTAGGAATATGCGAAACACTTGCTGAAAATGTCCATGTCTTACCTCCTCTTGCGCAGCTTGTTGGCAACGATTATAGCATACTTTTCCTGAAAAGGGAACGTATTCGCGCCGCAAAAGGGCATTTCTAATCTGCGCGAGCATGCGCCGCCCGGAAAGCGCGGCGCAACGGCGGCTTATTCGGGCGTGCCTGCGCTGTTTTCATCCAACAGATGCACGATGCCGGCGACCTCGTCCACGGGCAGGGAAAAGATGAGCCCCCGCCCCTGACGGTCGAGCTGCGCGCCTTCGGCGATGGCGGCCATGATGGCGCGGCGCTCCCTGGCGCGCGTGAGGATCAGCACCAGCTCCTTTTCGGGCTGGATGGCGACGCCAAAGAACTGCGCCGCCTCATGCACGCCTGTGCCGCGCCCGTGAAGGATGGTGCCGCCGCTGGCCCCGGCCTTGCGCGCCGCGTCCATCACCAGGTCGGAAAAACCGCGACCAACGATCGTGACGATGAGTTCAAACTGCCTGTCCATGAGCGTTCCCTCCCTCTATGAGCTGTTCATAGGCGTCGCGCCCGGCGACGCCGGAAAGCGGGATGGCGACGGCAAAGTAGCGCGACCCGCCCGCCTCTGCCTGCAAGGCCGACAGCGCCCGCGCGACACCGCTTTCGGGGCAGGGCGCGAGCAGTACGTCGCGCCGCGTTTCGGAAAGCCCCAGCATCTCAAGCCAGGCGGCCTTGGCCGTGCCCTGCCCGGAAAGGTGGAAGCATACCGCGCAGCCGGCGGACTCGAGCGCCGCGCCCATGCGTTCGCCCAGGCCGTGCCCGGCGACGGCGACGATCAATTTCAGTCTTTCCATGCGTACCTCACCATTCAAAGTCGATGATCTCCACCGCGGGCCGCGCGGCTTCGGTGCGCGTCTGCCCGCGCGTGCGGATGGCGTAGATAAGCGCCAGTACCTGGATGGCGATCAGAGGCGTCATCGCCACCATCGCCACCAGCCCAAAGGCGTCGGCCATGGGGTCGCCGCCCAGCGCGTCCACCGCGCCGAGGGCAAAGGGGAGCAAAAAGGTGGCCGTCATCGGCCCCGAAGCCACGCCGCCGGAGTCAAAGGCGATGGCCGTGAATACCCTGGGTACAAAAAACGACATGCCAAGCGCCAGCGCGTAGCCTGGCAGCACGAAATACCAGATGGACATCCCCGCGAGGAGCCGCACCATGGAAAGCCCCAGCGAAGCGGCCACGCCCAGAGAGAGCGTGTGCAGCAAAGCGCGCCCGCTGATGGCTCCGTCAGTGATCTCCGCGACCTGCTCTTTGAGCACGTGCACCGCCGGCTCCGCGCGCACGATGAAGAACCCCATCAGCATCGAAAGCGGCACGAGCACCCAGTTGGCGGGGCGCGCCGCCAGTTGCCCGCCCAGCGCGTAGCCCACGGGCAAAAAACCCACATTGACCGCCGCGAGGAACAGGCATAGGCCCAGAAGCGTGTAGACGATGCCCGAAACCATGCGCGCGAGCCGGCGCGCGGGCAGTTTCAGAAAAAAAACCTGGAAAACGGCAAACACGAGCAAAATGGGCAGCAGCGCCACCGTCACCTCGCGCAGGTAATGGGGAAGGGCATGCAGGAGCGTGGGCAGGACGTCGCTCCACGCGGCCAGAAGCACGGGCGTCTCCGCCGCGTACTGGCTGGATGACGGGTCAAAGAACATCGCCAGCACCAGCACCGCCAGGATCGGCCCGATGGAACACAGCGCCACCAAACCGAAGCTGTCCTCCTCGGCGCTTTGCCCGCCGCGCACCGCCGCCACGCCCACGCCCAGCGCGAGTATGAACGGCACGGTGATCGGGCCGGTGGTGACGCCGCCGGAATCAAAGGCCACGGGCAAAAAGTCGTTGTCGGCAAAAATGGCGAGCAAAAAGACGACGGCGTAGAGAAACAGCAACATCAGGTTGAGCCGCTTGTGAAAGACGATGCGCAAAAGTCCCAGCACCAGAAACACGCCCACGCCCGCGGCCACGGAAAAGATCAGCGCGCTGTTCGGAAAGGCGGGCACCTGCGCCGCCAGCACCGTGAGGTCCGGCTCGGCGATGGTGATGACCGCGCCCATCAAAAAGCCCGCGCCGACGAGGAAGGGCAGGCTGCGCCTTTCCGAAAGGCGCGCGCCGACCATCTCGCCCATGGGCGTCATGGCGATCTCCGATCCGAGGGTGAAAAGCGTCATGCCGATAACGAGCACCACCGCGCTGAGAGCGAACAGAAGCACGGTCGGGCCGTTCAGGGGGGCGACGGTAAAGGCGAGCGCGAGCACGATCAGGGCGATCGGCAGAACGGACGAAACAGCCTCCTTGAATTTTGTCCCGACAGCGCTCAACAATGGCAACACCTCGCATTATATAAAATATTTATATGCTATTATAACATTCCCGCGCGGTCCTGGTCAACGCCGCGCGGGAAAGATGTTCGTTCGGGAATGTTTAAGACTGTGGAAATCCCACCGGGGGATCAGGAGAGCTTGAATTCAGACCAGATGTCCTGATAGACGCTCTCGTAATCGCCCAGATCCTCGGCAAACTGCTTGGTGGCAAACAGGTCTTCGGGGATATTGAGGGCGGCGTAGTCGAGGCTGCCTTCGGGCAGGAGGTCGGCGGCCGCGGCGTTGACGTTGAGGTACATCGTCCACGGCTGAATGGTAGCGGCCACCTCAGGGCGCATCAGGTAGTTCAAAAAGGCGTTGGCGCCCTCGGGATTTTCAGCATTGGCGGGGATCACCATGGCGTCGATGCCAAAGCCGATGCCCTCGGAGGGGAACACGTATTCAAACGCGCCCGGCATGGACTGCTCGCAGACCACGGCCTGCGAAGTGAAGAGGAAGGCGGCCTTGGCTTCGCCGGAGAGCAGGTACTGGTAGGCAAGGTTGGAGTCCAGCGCCAGCACGTTGGGCTTGATCTCCTGCAGTTTCTCCGCGGCCTCGGCGAGCTCTTCATCATCGGTAGTGTTGAAGTCGTGGCCGAGCATGATGTTGATGTAGCCGATCATCACGCGGGCGCTGTCCAGCAGGCACACCGAGCCGACGAACTGCTCGTCAAACAGGTCGGCAAAGGACGTGATCTCGCCCTCGACCAGCTCGGGGTTGTAGACCAACACCGGAGAACCGGGCGCGTAGGGGATGCTGTACGTCCCGTCCGGGTCGTAGTACTGGTTCAGATAGGAAGGGTCGAGGTTTTCATAATTGGTCAGCGCCTCCATGTCCAGCGGCTGGAGCAGGTCGGCCTTGCGGAGGATGTTGAGGGCGTAGTCGCTGGCCAGCACGATGTCGTAGGCCGCGCCGGACTGCATCACCACCAGCATGTCCTCGTTGGAGGCGAAGGGGGAGAGGTTGACCTCGATGCCCGTCTCCTCGGTAAAGGCGGCGATGGTCGCGGGGTCAAAGTAACCGTCCCAGGTGTAGATGTTGATGCTGCCCTCGGCCAGCGCGGGCGCGGCGGCGAGAAGCAACACCAAAAGCAGCGTGAGAAGTTTCTTCATAAGGGGATCCTCCTTCAAAAGAATCATGTGGTCTGCGCAGCGCGTTTCCGGCGCAAAAGCCGAAACGCCGCTGTCAGGAGAAAGACCGTGGCCAGCATCAGCGTGGAAAGGGCGTTGACCTGCAGGCTGACGCCCATGCGCACGGAGGAGTAGATCTTCACCGGCAAGGTCGTCGTGCCCGGGCCGGTGACAAAAAAGCTGATGACGAAATCATCCATGCTCATGGCAAAGGCCAGAAGCGTCCCGGAGAGCACGCCGGGCAGGATCAGCGGCAGCGTCACCGTCAAAAAAGCGCGCGCCGGGGAAGCGCCAAGGTCGCGGGCGGCGTTGGGCAGGTCGGGGTCCATGCCCGCCAAACGGCCCTTAACGACGATGTAGATGTAGGGCACGCAAAAGGTCACGTGCGCCAGCACCAGCGTCAGCATGCCAAAGGGCAGGCCCGCGGCGGTAAAGACGGCCAGAAAGCCCATGGCCATGATGATCTCCGGGGTCATGGCCGGCAAAAGCGCCAGCCCCTCCAGAGCGCCGCCGAAGCGGAATTTGCGCCGCGCCATGCCCACCGCGCCCAGCGTGCCCAGCACGGCGGAGATCAGGCAGCTGTACAGCGCCAGCTGCAAACTCTGCCACAGCGCGTCCAGAAGGCCGCTGGTGTCCTGAAACAGCGCCTTGTAGTGCTGCAGGGAAAA
>DVGE01000097.1 GCA_018712885.1 Candidatus Pullichristensenella stercoripullorum
CAAGCAGGAGGGCTTCACCGACCTGTGCGCCGGGCCGCACCTGCCCTCCACCGGCCGCATCAAGGCCTTCAAACTGATGTCCATCGCCGGCGCGTACTGGCGCGGCAACGAGAAAAACAAGATGCTGCAGCGCATCTACGGCACGGCCTTCACCAGCCGCGAGGACTTGGACGCCTACGTGCAGCGCCTGGAGGAAGCCAAGAAGCGCGACCACCGCAAATTGGGCCGTCAGCTCGATTTGTTCGACATCTTTGACGAGGGCCCCGGCTTCCCCTTCTTCTTCCCCAAGGGCATGATCTTGCGCAACCTGCTGGAAGACTACTGGCGCGAGATCCACCGCAAGGCCGGCTATGAGGAGATCAAGACGCCGATGATCCTCAGCCGCAAGCTCTGGGAGCAGTCCGGCCACTGGGATCACTACCAGGAGAACATGTACACCACCAAGATCGACGACGAGGACTTCGCCATCAAGCCGATGAACTGCCCCGGCGGTATCCTCGTCTACAAGCGCCGCATGTGGAGCTACCGCGACCTGCCCATCCGCTCCGGCGAACTGGGGCTTGTCCACCGCCACGAGCTCTCCGGCGCGCTGCACGGGCTGATGCGCGTGCGCTGCTTCACGCAGGACGACGCCCACATCTTCATGACCCCGGAGCAGATCCGCGACGAGATCAAGGGCGTGTACAACCTCATCGACGAGGTCTATTCCGTGTTCGGCTTCAAGTACCACGTCGAGCTGTCCACCCGCCCGGAGAACTCCATCGGCACGGACGAGATGTGGGAGCAGGCCACCGACGGCCTGCAGGGCGCGCTGGACGATTTGGGCGTGGACTACGTGGTCAACGAGGGCGACGGCGCCTTCTACGGCCCGAAGATCGACTTCCACCTTGAGGATTCCATCGGGCGCACCTGGCAGTGCGGCACCATCCAGCTGGACATGAACCTGCCCGAGCGCTTCGACCTCACCTACATCGGGCCGGACGGCGAGAAGCATCGCCCGGTGATGATCCACCGCGTGGTGTTTGGTTCCATCGAGCGCTTCATCGGCATCCTCACCGAGCACTTTGCCGGCGCGTTCCCGCTGTGGCTGGCCCCGGTGCAGGCGAAGATCATGACCATCACCGACCGCGCCGACGACGCGGCCCGCAAGCTGCAGAAGACGCTGGAGGACGCCGGCATCCGCACGGAGATCGACCTGCGCAACGAGAAGATCGGCTTCAAGATCCGCGAGGCGCAGATGATGAAGATCCCCTACATGCTGGTGCTGGGCGACAAGGAGGCCGCCGAGGGCACCGTGGCTGTGCGCGTGCGCGGCCAGGGCGATGTCGGCACGATGACGGCGGACGAACTCATTGGACGCATGAAAGAGGAAGTGCGCACCCGCGCCATCTTCTAAGCCCCCGAAAACAAATCGTCCCGCGGAGCAAGCGCTTCCGCGGGACGATTTTTGCGCATGGAAAGCCCCGGCGGGCGGCGCGGCGTTCGCCGGGGCTTCGCTTTTCCTAGAGCCGCACTTCGCGGCTGGTGATGAGGCGGTTTTTGTGCTCCCGGCTGCGCGAGCGCATGACCACGTTCATCACCAGGCCGATGCCGAGCATGTTGGTGATCATGTTCGAGCCTCCATAGCTCATGAACGGCAGGGGGATGCCCGTGACCGGCAATAGGCCGATGACCATGCAGATGTTCTCGACGATGTGGAACAAAAGCATCGAGGCCACGCCGATGATGAGATAGGAGCCGTAGGAATCCTGCACGCGCAGGGCCAGGTAGAACAGGCGGCCGAGCAGCAGCATATAGAGCGCTACCAGCACGCAGGCGCCGACCATGCCGAAGCTCTCGCAGCAGACGGCGAAGATGAAGTCCGTGTGGTCGTCGGAAATATAGCCGAGGGAGGCGTAACTGCCGGGGGAGACGATGCCCTGCCCCCACAGCCCGCCGCGGCCCACGGCGATGCCGGCGTTGATGACCTGGCGCGCCTCGTCCGGGTAGCTTTCGGGATCGAGCCAGATGAGTATGCGCATGAGGCGGAAGCTGTCCGTGGCGTTCATGAACGTCCACACCGGGATGATGAGCACCACCGCGCAGGCGAGCACGCCGAGGATGAGCTTGTAGTTCGTACCGGAGACGAACACCATGATGCAGAACACCGCCAGGTACACCAGCGCCGTGCCCACGTCCGGCTGAGCGATGATGAGAAAAAGCGGTATGCCCATGTAGACGATCAGGGGCAAAAGGTCGCGTATGGTCATCACGGGTCTCACGCGCACGGAGAAGGCCTTGGCAAAGGCGATGATCATGGCGATCTTGCCGACCTCCGAGGGCTGGAAGGTGCGTTCCGAGCCGGAGCCCCAGGTGAAGAAGGCGGTCATGCCGCCGCGGCCGGCCTCCATCGTCAGCACCACGACGAGGAGGAGTATGTTGAGCACGTAGAAGGTGTTGGCGTAGTGGCCGTAGAGGTCGTAGCCGAAGTAGATGATGGCCATCATCGCCACGATGCCCGCGCCCAGCCACACCAATTGCAAGCGCGCGTAGGTGACCGACTGCGTTTCCAGCATCTCCATGATGGTGGTGGGCGTCTCGGTGACGGAGGTGGTGGTGGCGGAGAAGATGCACACCACGCCGAACAGCGCGATCACGAGCACGTTCAAAAACAGCGGCCAGTCAAAGTAGCGCATCAGGCTTCTGTCAAACCGGTTGAGGCGCATTTGCTTGACGAGCGCCGCGATCTTTTCCCGCATTGCCAGTCTCCTTTGCGTCAGTCTGCGACGGAGAACTCCGTCACCGCTTCGGTGGACTCATAGCCGCCGTAGTTGTCGAGGTAATAGGTGATGGTCTCAATGGCGGCGCTGGCAGAGCGCGCGCCGGCGTAGCCGTTCTGGATGTAGACGACCACGGCGATCTTCGGGTCCTCCACCGGGGCGTAACAGACCAGCCAGGAGTTGTTCTCCACGTCGATCTCGGTACGCTGGGAAGTACCGGTCTTGGCCGCGATGGGGTACTTGGAGTTTTTGAACTGCTCGGCGGCGGTACCGTCGTTTTCGACGGAGGTCACGTTGACCATGCCTTCCTGGATGAGCTCAAAGAACTCCGGGTCGGTCTCGATCTGGTTGGCGACGACCGGCTCTTTATCCACCACCACGGTGCCGTCCGGGGCGATGATCTTGTCGATGATCTGCGCGTCGTAGACCGTGCCGCCGTTGGCGATGGCCGAGACGTAGCGCGCCGCGGCGATGGGCGTGATCTGGGTGATGGACTGGCCGATGCCGAGCATGATGGTCTCGTTGGGCGTCCAGTAAAGGTCGGCGATGTAGCTGGCCACGGTGTTGCCGAGGTAGTTGGAAGAGATGTACTGCACCGGCAGGTTGAGGTCGTAGACCAGCACCTCGCGGATGGGCGCGTTCCATTCGGAGCGGTTGTCGTAGCTGACGGCGATGTCCATCAGCTTTTTCACCACTTCGTCCACGCGCTCCTGGTCGTATTCGATGTTGCGCTCCTCGCCGATGCGCTCGATGAGGGCGCGCAGGGCGTTGGCCACGACCATGGGCTTGGTGGTCATCTGATCCTCGATAGCCACGTCCGGGTCGTAGAGGGCGTCCTGGTTGCCGACGAAGCTGGTGGATTCGCCGGGCAGCTCGATGTTGGTGCGCGAGGTGAGGCCCAGCGCCGCCGCCCATTCGTTGAGCGTCTGCGCGCCGGTGCGGAAGCTGACTTCATAGAAGAAGTAGTTGCAGGAGTTGGACAGGCCCTCCACCACGGTCTGGTTCTGGTGGCGCTCGATGTGCGTCGTCCAGCACTTGGCGGGGTTGGCCGTGTCCGTCTTGTCGAAGGGGCCTTCGTCGCTGATGCGCTCGTCTTTGCCGAGGTTGCCAGAGGCCAGGCCCGCCAGTGCCGTGCAGAGCTTGAAGGTGGAGCCCGGCGCGTCTTTGGCGCTGATGGCGCGATCGAAAAGCGGGTTGTTGTCGTCGGCGAGGATCTGCGCCCAGGCGCCGGAATCGACGTTGCCACCCTCGAAGATGGATAGATCGTAGTCCGGCAAACTCACATATCCCAGCACGCGGCCGGAGTTGGGGTCCATGGCGACGATGGCGCCGGACTCGGCCAACTGCACCTCGTGGCCCATGTCCTCGTAGCGGGCCAGCTCCGAGGCGTTGCGGCGCTGCCAGCTCGAGCCGGCCATCACCTGGCGCTGCTGGTAGTTGATGTCGTTGATGGCGTCCTGCAGGGCCTGGCGCATCACATCCTGCAATTCAGAGTCGATGGTGAGCACCACGGAATTGCCGTCCACAGGCGCGGTATAGGAGAGCTCGCGCACGATCTTGCCGCGCGTGTCGATCTCCACCACGCGCTCGCCCTGGCGGTAGGAGACGTAGGGCGAGAGCTGGTCTTCCATGGACTTTTCGATGCCGGAAACGCCGACGATGGCGTCGGTGGGATAGCCCTTGGCGGTGTATTCCTCCATGTCGCTCTGGGAATTGATGCGGCCTACGTAACCCACGGCGTGGGCGGCGGTGCGCCCCTGCGGGTAAACGCGGGTGGAGCTTTCCTCGGCGGACATGCCGTCCAGCTCCATGGAACGGGCCTCGATCTCCGAGACGGTCTCAAAACCGACGTCGTAGGCGATGGCCACGGGGCGGGAGTTGTAGTTGTTCATGCGCGAAGTCTGCCAGACGGCGAGTATCTTCACGATCATGTCCTCGTATTGCTCGACGATGTCCTTATCCGTGAGCTGGGCGGCGGCCTGCGCGCCCTGTTCCTCGGCGATCTCCTCGCGCAGGACGTCCACGATCAGATATTTATCAAGCAGCGCGTCAAAGAGCTGCTCCTCAGGCGTGTTCGTGAGATAAAAGTTGGCGCGCCACTGGCTCTCGCGGGTGGCGTTGACCGTTTCCGAAGTGGAATTGGTGCTAAAGCGCCACACGCCGTTTTCATCCTTCTTCAGCCAGAACTCGGTGATGGTGGATTTGCCGTTGGATTCCACCAGCTGGATGGTCTTGAGGATGGAGCGCGTGTAGCCCTTGCGGTCCTCCTCCGAGCTGCGCGAGGGGTCGCGGTAAAAAGTTACATTGTAACTGCGCCGGTCGTAGGCCAGCGGGGTCATGTTGACGTCGTACACGGTGCCGCGCATGCCGGTGACCGAGAGCGTCTTGGTCGAACGCGAGCTGGCGCGGGCGGTGGACGCTTCCTGCCCATCGATCATCAGGCTGTCGAGGCGGAAGAATACCGCCGTGAAAGCAATGAGCAGCACCAGGCAGACGATGAGCACGCGGTTCTTATAGGGCCTCAAAAGGATTTCACCTCCCGTTTGGCGGATGTGCGCCGGTAGCGCGCTCCCCTGCCCTGCACGATGCGCGACTCGAGGGGGCCGAGCAGCATGCACAAGGCGACGGTGATGAGCGTGCGGATGAGTATGTTGAGAAAGTAGATGCCCTCGATGCGCGCGGTGCCAAAGTACTGATAGGCGTAGATGGCCAATTCGCGCACGAGCGTCATGCCGGCGAAGGTGAGGGCGCGGCGCAGGTAGACCATCGAGGGCCGCCGGCGCGCGCGCACATCCTCCGGCTCATAGGCGATGAGGCCGGCGAGGAAGCCGAGGATGATGTAGACGAACGCATTGAACCCCAACTGATAGCCGACCAGTATGTCCTGCAACAGGCCGGCGATGAGGCCGTAGAGCATGCCGTGCATGCGGTCGAGATGCACGCCGATGACGAGCACGGTGATGAACGTCAAAGAGACGATGTAGGGGCTTTCGATGAGGAAGGGGATGACCGACGTATCCACCATCAGCGAAAGCAGCGTCAAAACCGCCGGCAGTATGCGCCTGCGCACGGCCATCCCTCCTTTCCATGTTCAGGTCTCTTTGGTCAAGGCCGCTCAGCTCTCGGCCCAGGTGTCCTCGGGCAATTCCTCGTAGACGGGGCCGATGGTGGCGCCGCTCTCGGGCATGGCCGTGGGGAACACGAAGATGTTCTCGTCCGTCTCCGGCTCGTCCGCCGCCATGGAAGGCGCGGGCGTGCTGGTGGGCCGCGGCACCGGCGTGGGCGTGGCCACTACGGGCAGGCCCTCTTCCTCGTCGGTCTCCACCACCGTGCGCAGGATCAGCACTTCCTCGATGTGCTGGAAATCCACGCTGGGCATGGCGATGACGTAGCTGCCGGCGGTGTCCGTGGCGCGGCTGACGGCGGTGACAGTGCCGACCACAAGCCCCTTGGGATAAAGCGAATCCGTGCCCGAGGTGATGAGCGTATCGCCCGGCACGATGTTGGCGATGTTCTGCACGTAGTTCACGTAGCACTCCGGACTGTCGGACGTGGCCGTGATCTGGCCGCGCATCACGCCGTTGTCGCGCGTGCGCTCGATAAGGCAGGAAACGGCGCTGCGCGAGTCGATGATGGTGAGCACCTTGGCGTAGTTGAGGCCCACTTCATAGATGCGGCCCACCAGCCCGTCGCCGGTGACGACCGCCATGCCGACGCTGACGCCATCGTTGGTGCCGCGGTTGACGGAAAAGGTATCGAACCACTGGCCCGGGTCGCGGGCGATGACGCGCGCGTAGAGGGGGTCGAGTTCTTCATAGCGGCTCTGGGCATCGAGCAGGCTGAGCAGGCGCTGATTCTCCGCCACGGCTTCTTCGGCGCTCTGCAATTCGAGGCTGAGCTGCTGGTTCTCCAAAAACAATTCCTGATAGTTGGCTTCCAGTTCATCGTAGTTGCGCCAGCCCTGGAAGAGGTCGCGCACCCATTTGGTGGCGGAGCTGAAGGCGTTTTGCAGCGGGGAAAACGCGCTGCCGATGGCGTTTTCGCCCACCGACGCGCCCTCGCCGCCGCGCAACACCAGAAAGACCACCGCCAGCACCACGACCGCCAGCACCGCCACGACGAAGATCGCCCGCCGGATGGCGTTGCCGCGCGCGCGGCGCTGTTTTTCCACCTGCGCCTTGGAATAGGCGCGACCCGTGCTCTTCTTTGCCATGAACAGATCCCCTTACAGCTCGATGAGGCAGCCCGACTTTCGCAGCCGGAAGGCCAGCCGCTCGTCGGCGGCGATGGCGCCCGCGCCGGCGGCCACGTCGTCCTCGGGCGATCCGCTCATGTGCACAGGCATGCTCAAAAGCTCGCTGAGGCGCTCGCGCAGACCTTCGAGCCGCGCGCCGCCTCCGGAGAGATACACGCCGCGCTCGAGTATGTCCGCCGCCAGTTCCGGCGGCGTGTTCTCAAACGCCTCGCGGATGTTTTCCAGCAGCGTCTGAAGCGGCGGCAAAATGGCCTTGTTGACGTCCTTGGGGGAGACGCTGACTGTGGCAGGCTTGCCCGTGCGCACATCGCGGCCGCGCAAAAGCACGTCCTCGGCGCTTTCGGGCTCCTGCTTGCCTGCGGAACCGATGTCGATCTTCAGATCTTCCGCCGTGCGCTGGCCGATGACCAGCCCCTTTTCATTGCGTATGTAGCGGATGATGGCCTCGTCCAGCGCCATGCCGCCGGTGCGCACCGAACGCGAGGCGGCGACGCCGTCCGCGGAGAGCACGGCCACTTCCGTGGTGGAGCCGCCGATGTTGACCACCATCACGCCCTTGGGCTCGTCAATGGACACGCCCGCGCCCACCGCCGCCGCCACCGTGGAACGGACGAGCGCCGCGCGGCGCGCGTCGAGGGCCTTCACCGCTTCTTCCAGCGCCGCACGCTCCACGCGCGTCACGCCCAGGCCCATGGAGACCACCACGCGGGTGCGGTCCAGCGCCCGGCGGCGGCCGATGGCCTTTTCGGAAAGCTCGCGCAACAGCGTGGTGGTCATCTCGATATCGCCCACCGCGCCGTCCATCACCGGAGAGACCAGCATCGCCGCGCGCGGCGTGCGCCCGAGCATCTGCCGGGCGTCGCGGCCGCAGGCGAGCACGTTGTCCGGATCGTCGCGCGAAGCAAGCACATAGCTCGGCTCGCGCAGCACCACGCCCTCGCTCTCCAGGAAGATCGTCACATTGGCGGAACCCAGGTCGATGCCCACGCCGCCGGATGAAAAAACGCCCATCTCTGCCCCTCCGCTTCGTCAGCCCTCCCGCGTGAACGCGCGCAGCATGCGCTCCACATCCTCCACGGGAAAGCCCATCACGTTTTCAAAGGAACCGTCCAGCCCCTCGACGAACGCGCCCGCGCCGCCCTGTATGCCGTAGGCGCCGGCCTTGTCCATCGGCTCGCCGGTATGGATATAGTCCCAGATCTCTTTGTCGGTCAGTTCGCGGAAGCGCACGGCGGTCCTGACTTCCTCGACCATTTCGCGCCCCGTGGCCGCATCGCGCAGGCAGACGCCGGTGAAGACCTCGTGCGCGCGGCCGGAGAGTGCGCGCAGCATGGCGTGCGCCTCGCTTTCATCGGCGGGCTTGCCCAGGGGCCCGCCGTCCAGAGAGACCAGCGTGTCCGAGGCGATGATCACGCCCCGCGCGTAGTGCGAAGCCGCCGCGCGCGCCTTGCGCACGGCCAGCGTTTTGACGATGTCCTCCGCGCGGCCCTCGACATGCTCATCCACATCCGGCGCGCAAATATCAAACGCATATCCCATGCGGCTGAGCAGCTCGCGCCGGCGCGGCGAGGCCGAGGCCAGGATCAGCGCAAACGGCTGTTCCATCCCCGATCGCCCCCTGACATATACGCGACTGTGCAGAAATACAGTCGTTCTTTCTGATTATAACACATCCCTCTGTTATTTGGAAAGCAAATTCAGGCTATGTTCCCGTTTTGTCACACAATTGCCCGAAGCCTTCCAGCAGCACAAGCGCCCGGGGATAGAGCGCGTCGAGGGCGCAGCCGCAATTTCCGCAGACGGCCTGCGCGCGCAGGACGGCCTCGCGCAGCGCCGGGGCGGTCAGCTCACCCGCGAGAAACCGCCGCGCGGGGACGGCCAGTTCGTCCCAGCCCGAGGCGGCGAATGTTTCGAGGATGCCCCGCAGCTCCCGCTCCATGGTCATTCCTCCTTCCCCTCCTCCGCCGCCAGGCGCTCGGCGCATTTTACGCCGTCCACCGCCGCGGAGAGGATGCCGCCGGCGTAGCCCGCGCCCTCGCCGCAGGGGTAGAGGCCGCGCACGGCGCTTTGGCCGCTTTGGTCGCGCTCGATGCGCACGGGCGAGCTGGAGCGCGTCTCCGGGCCGGTGAGCGCCGCGCCCGCGTGGGCAAAACCCTTCAGGCGGCGGTCAAAGAGGCGGATGGCCTCGCGCATGTCGCGCACGGCGTAATCAGGAAGGCAGCGGGCGAGATCGGTGTACGTAACGCCGGGGCGGTAGGTGGGCGCGACGTCGCCCGCGCCCGTCGAGGCGACGCCCTGCAGAAAGTCGCCGACGCGCTGCGCCGGGGCGCGGTAGGTCTCGCCGGCCAGCCGGAACGCTTTTTGCTCCCATTCCCGCTGGAAGCGCACGCCGGCGAGCGGGTCGTCGCCGGGGAAGTCCGCGGGGGAGACGGCGATGAGCAGGGCGCTGTTGGCGTTCTCGCCATTGCGGGCGAAGGGGCTCATGCCGTTGGTGACCACGCCGCCTGTTTCCGAGGCCGCCGCCACCACCGTGCCGCCCGGACACATGCAGAACGTGTAGGCGGCGCGGCCGTCGGGCAGATGAGCGCTCAGGCGGTACTCCGCCGCCGGCAGGGCCGGGTGTCCGGCGCACTTGCCGTACTGGGCAAGATCGACGAGCGCCTGCGGATGCTCGATGCGCGCGCCGATGGAAAAGGGCTTGGGCGACATGGGAACGCCCAGCTCATGCAGCATGGCGAAGGTATCGCGGGCGCTGTGGCCGACGGCGAGGACGACGTTTTCCGTCTCTATTTCCAACGTCTCTTCGCCGCGGACGCAGGTCGCGCCGCGCACCCGGCCGTTTTCGACGCGCAGCCCCGTCAGCCGCGTTTCAAAGAACACTTCCCCGCCCAGGCGCACGATCTCCTGCCGGATGGCGCGCACCACGGCGGGAAGGCGGTCCGTGCCCACATGCGGGCGTGCTTCCCACAAAATCTCCTCCGGCGCGCCGAAGCGGGCCAGCGTTTCCAGCACCTCGCGGCAGTGGACGTCCTTGATGCCGGAATTGAGCTTGCCGTCGGAAAACGCCCCCGCGCCGCCCTCGCCGAACTGCACGTTGCTCTCCGGGTCGAGCGCGGCGCCGCCCCAGAAGGCGTTGACGTCGCGCGCGCGCTCGTCCACGCTCTTGCCGCGCTCGATGACCAGCGGGGCAAGGCCCATGCGCGCAAGCGTCAGCGCCGCGAACAGCCCCGCCGGGCCGAGGCCGACCACCAGCGGGCGATGGGCGAGGGCGCGCGGCGCGGGCAGGGGGCGCGGCGCGGGCGCGGAAAGCTGTTCGCAGCCCTTGGGCAGCGAGCGCAGCGGGCGCTTTGTCTCCACATCGAGGGTGAGGACGAAGCGGATGTCACCCTTGTCGCGCGCGTCCACCGAGCGCTTGCGCAGGCGCACGGCGGATATGTCGTCCGGGGAACAGCGAAGCGCCCTCGCGGCGTGCGCGGCGAGGGGCATTTTTTCATAATCGAGCGGCAGTTTGAGCTGTGCGATGCGTATCATGCCTTGAGCCTTTCGTGCATGGCGCGGGCGGCAAGCAGCGCCGAGGCCCACGCCCATTGCAGGTTGTAGCCCCCGCAGGGGCCGTCCACGTCCAGTATTTCCCCGGCGGCGTAGAGGCCGGGCACGCGGCGGGACGCGAGCGTTTGCGGATCAAAACCCGCGCCTTCCAGCCCGCCCGCCGTCACCTGCGCCTGCTTGAGATCGCGCGCGCCGCGCACGGGCAGCGTCCAGCCGGTGAGGGCGGCCTCCAGCGCCTGTATCTCCGCCTCTGTCAGCTCCGCCGCCGTTTTGGCAAGCGGTATGCCGGCGCTCCTGATCAGCGCCTGCCCCACGCGCCGGGGGACGACGCCGTTTAAGAAGTCCTCCATGCGGCGCGCGGGCAACAGGCGGGCGCGCTCGGCGATGGCCGGGCGTTCCCCGCAGAGGAAGTCCACTTCCAGCGCCGCGCCGGGGCGGGCGAAGCGCGAAAGCTGCATGGCGGCGATGCCGGAGACGCCGTATTCGGTGAAGAGGATCTCCCCGCGCTCGCGGCGGCCCTCCATGGTGAGGACGCACTGGGCGCGCAGCCCTTTGAGGGCGGGGACGGGTTCGGTCTCCAGCGGCGTGAGCGCCGGGAAACGGCGGGTGAAGCGGTGGCCGAGCGCCTTGACAAAGGGCGCATCCGCCGCCCCCAGCGACGGCGCGGCGAGACCGCCCGCGGCCAGCAGCGCGCAGCGGCCCGAGGCCGTCCTCCCGTCCTCCGCCGTGGCGGTCAGCTCGCGGGAAAGGGCGCGCACGCGAAAGCCGGTCACTTCCTCGCCCCCGGCTTCGGCAAAGGAAAGGCGCAAAGCGTCGAGCACGGAGGCTGCCATGTTGCTGGCGGGATAGGCGCGGCCCTCCGCGTCCACGCGCGCCGGTATGCCAAGGGAGGCAAAGAATTCCAGCACACTTGCCGGCGGGAAGGCGGCGAGGGCGGGCGCGGCGAGGGCGGCGTCGCCAAAGTAGTCCTTCGCGGCGGCGTGGATGTTGGTGAAGTTGCAGCGGCCGTTGCCGGTGGAGAGCAGCTTGCGCCCCACGCGCGGCTGCGCTTCGAGCACGGCGGTACGCCAGCCCGCGCGCGCGAGCGACACGCCCGCCGCCAGGCCGGAGGCGCCGCCGCCGATGATGATGGCGTCGTATCTCACAGCACGATCCCCAGCTTTTTGAGCATCTCCCCGTCGGCCAGCAGCGTGGCCGCGTGCAGGGCGCGCGAGCAGGCGGTGTAGAGACGGCGGCGCTCGTCGTCGGTCAGTTCCGCGTCCGGCCAGGCGACGATCACCGCGTCGAACTCCAGGCCCTTCATCAGGTGGTAGCAGCCGACCACGGTGTCGCCGTTTTCATACTGCCAGTCGTCCTCGCCGCCATCGAAGCGGTAGACGTTGGGCAGCTTTTCGCAGAGCTTTTCCGCGCCCTTCTGCGTGCGGGTGATGACGGCGATGGAGCGGTGCCCCGCCTTGCGGAAGTCTTCCAGCGCCTTTTGCACGGCCTCGAGGCTGTAGGGCGCGACCACGGGCATCTCGCCCTCGCGTCCAAAGGGCTTTAAGCGCTCCGCGTCCGGGAGGATGGCGTTGCAGAGGCGGGCGATGGGCAGCGTGGAGCGGTAACAGCGGCTCAGGGAGAACACCTTCGCCTCCGGCACGCCGAAGCAGTCGCCCCAGTTGGCCGGCTCGCAGGCCTCCATGCCAGGGCAGGTGCGCTGCATGGGGTCGCCCAGCAGCGTCACGCGGGCATTGGGGTGGTAGAGGGCGAGCAGCGAGAGCGCCGTTTCGGAATAATCCTGCGCCTCGTCCACCAGCAGGTGGTAGATGCTCTTGTCCGGGGCGGCGAAGCCCAGGCGCACCATCAGCCAGGCCTCGGCCACGGCGTCCTCCCACCAGGTGAGGCCGGCTTCGCAGTTTTCCT
>DVGE01000098.1 GCA_018712885.1 Candidatus Pullichristensenella stercoripullorum
CCCTCAACGGTTGATGCAATGATACAACCATTTTCGCCGTTTGTCAACCCCCTTTTGAAAATTTTTTTGCCGAAGATGGATATTTCCCGCCGCAAAGATGCAAAAAACCCCGGAAAGCGCGCGGTTTTCCGGGGTTTTTGCAGGATGGAAATGTCCTGGGGAAATTTGTCTATACGGCGTTGTCGGCGGGCGGCGCGGGCAGTTCCCGGCCGCAGTAGGGGCAGACCTTCCAGCCATCCTCGGCGGCATGGCCGCAGGCGGGGCAGGAACGGCGCACCTGCGCGCCGCAGGCGGGGCAATAGGCAAAGCCCATGCGCAGCGCCGTGCCGCAGCGCGGGCAGCGGCTGCCAACGCCGCGCGTACGCACCAGCATGTAGACCAGCCAGGCCACGACGTTGCCGATCAGCGTCAGAAGCCCCCACATGGCGGGCAGGAAATCGCGGCGGCGGGCGTCGCGGAACACCCACACGGCAAGCAAAAGCGTGAAGGCGGCGTAGAGGATGAGCGCGGCGGTGATGGCCTCCACCGCGCAAGCGTGCAGCTGCATCCTCTCCACGTCCACGGCGCGCAGGGCGTCGTTGTCCAGATAGAAGGATACCAGCGTGCGGCCGGCGAACGCGCCCGAGAGAGAGCGCACGTCAGCGCGCAGCCCGCCCACCCGGGCAAGCTGTTCGTTCTCCCAGCGGACGTATGCCTCCGCCGCCGCGACTTCTTCATCGCTGACGACGGCGGTCTGCCCCTCGCCGTAGCCAACGTCGGTCATGCGGGCGTAGAGCTGTTCGTCGAGGGCGGGGAAGCTGTCTGCATAGGTGGGGGTGGGCACGCCGCCGGTCTTGAGCGGCGCGGCTCCATCGCCGTCGTAGGCGACGAATCGGGCGACGGTCTGGCCGCTCTCATCCAGCAGCAGGCCGAGCCGTCCGTAAGTCGTGCGGACAGCAGAGTCCTCCCCGGCAGTCTCCGCAGGCAGATCTATGGGGCGCTCGTAGCGCGCGAGCATCATGTTGAGCGTGGACATGTCCCCGCAGGCCAGCGTGCCCGTGCGGGCGAGGATGGCGCCGTCTTCATCGACGAGCACTGCGTTGAAGTTCTCATCGGCCTTGCCCTCCCAGAGGCCGCAGGACGATACGTCGAAGTCCTCCACAGCCGGTGCGCCGCCCTGCCCGGCCGCGGCCGCGAGGTCATCCAGGAGCCCTCCCAGCGCTTTGTCGCTGGAAGGCATGCCCCGAAGCGTGCTGTCGATCCATGTGGGCACTCCCGCCATGCCCAGCGAGAGCGCGAGCAGGATGACGAGCAGTATGGCGAGGAAGTCTATCTTCTTACGCATGTTCCCCTCTCCCTTCCATGAAGTATGCCAGCAGCGGCGATAGGAGCAGCGTCGCGCCAGCGCAGACGAGCGCCGCCCTGATGACGGCGGAGAGCGCCGCGGCCTTCAGGCCGCCCGCGAGCGCCACCCACAGCCCCAGCCCCATCAGCAGCGCAAACGCGCCGGCACAGAGGGCGAAGATCAGCGTCTCCCGCCGCCGCCGCCGCTTCCGCTCCAGACGCGCCGCCGCCAGCAGCATCTCGCCGCGCAGGGCGCGCACGGCGGCGTCGGTCTGCCAGTCCATCTCCGCAAAGAGCTTTTCGTTCATGTCCTGTCCTCCCATGGCGTTTTCCCGCGCCGCCGCAGTCACAGAACCGCGGCGGCGCTCCCCTTCCCCGTCGGCCCTCAAATTTCCCCGTCCCCCAGCAGTTTGCGCAGCTTTTCCCGTGCGTCGCGCAATCGCCACTTGACGCGCGCGGGGCTCGTTTCCAGCGCCGCGGCGATCTGCGCGTAGGAAAGTTCCAGATCGTAGCGGAGCGCCACCATCTCCCGCGATTCGGCGTCGAGGCCGTCCAGCGCCCGCAAAAGGCGCGCGCGGCGCTCGGCCTGTTCGAGGCGCTCGCCCGGCAAAGGCGCGGGGTCGGGCGGGTCAAAGCCCTCGGGGATGGGCGCGGGGCGCTTGCGCCGCGCTTCGCTGTAGATGCGGTTGCGGGCGATGCGCAGAAGCCAGCCCTCAAACTTGCCCGCGTCCGCGCCGCGAAAGTCCGGCAGGGCGCGCAGCATGGAAACGAGCGCTTCCTGCGCCACGTCCTCGGCCTCCTCGCGCGAGCGCGTGAGGGCATAGGCGTAGCGGCAGAGGCGGGGATGGTAGATACGGCAGAGTTCTTCCAGCGCTTCCATCTCGCCCCGCTTGGCGGCCTGCAACAGCGCCCGCGCCTCCATGCCCTCGCCTCCTTCCCGCTCGCTTCACCTGATAAACGCACGCGCGCGGCAAAAGTTGCCGCGCGGAGGGGAATTTTGTCAAAAAAAGCCCTCCGGGGCGCTCGTTCCCTCGACGGGAGCATGATAACACACGTGCATCAAGCCGTCAACGCAAAAAATCCGCCCCTCGCGGGGCGGATGTGGCGATGAACTCGCTTACTTGATCTCGACAGTCGCGCCGACCTCGGCGAACTTCTTCTTGATCTCTTCGGCGGCTTCCTTGGAGACAGCCTCCTTGATGGGCTTCGGGCAGTTGTCGACGAGGTCCTTGGCTTCCTTC
>DVGE01000099.1 GCA_018712885.1 Candidatus Pullichristensenella stercoripullorum
TTCCCCGTCCACGCGCATGCGCACGAAGCCCTGCTTGCCCATGTCCTCAAAGAGTTTCGCGTATTCACCCTTGCGGGAGCGCACCACCGGGGCCATCACCTGTATGCGCGTGCGCTCGGGCAGCGTCAATACCTGATCGACGATCTGATCGACGGTCTGCTGGCGGATCTCCTTGCCGCATACGGGACAGTGCGGCACGCCGGCGCGCGCGTAGAGCAGGCGCAGGTAGTCGTGGATCTCCGTGACCGTGCCCACCGTCGAACGCGGGTTTTTCGAGGTGGTCTTCTGGTCGATGGAGATGGCGGGCGAAAGGCCGTCGATGGAATCCACGTCCGGCTTCTCCATCTGCCCCAGAAACTGGCGGGCGTAGGAGGAGAGCGACTCCACATAGCGCCGCTGCCCCTCGGCATAGATGGTATCGAAGGCCAGAGAGCTTTTGCCGGAGCCGGAAAGGCCGGTCATGACGATGAGGCTGTCGCGCGGCAATTCCACGCTGACGTTTTTCAGGTTGTGCTCGCGCGCGCCGCGCACGATGATCTTGTCGTTTCTCATTTCTTGCGCCTCCTGCGCGTAAGACGGGATTTTTCGTTGGTGGCCAGCGGCTTTTCGCCGCGCAGCGCCAGCATCTGGTCGCGCAACTTGGCGGCTTTTTCAAAATCGAGATTGCCGGCGGCGGCGAGCATCTGCTCTTCCAGGCGGTCGATGGCCATTTGCCGCTCCTCCTCGCTCATGCCGGCGGGGCCGCCGCCCTCGGGCGCGCGGGAGATCTCCATCAGTTCGCGCACGGCGGCGCGCACCGTCTGCGGCGTGATGCCGTGTTCCTCGTTGTAGGCCTGCTGGATGGCGCGGCGGCGGTTGGTCTCCTGAATGGCGCGCATCATCGAATCGGTAAGGCTGTCGGCGTACATGATGACGCGGCCGTCCACATTGCGCGCCGCGCGGCCGATGGTCTGGATAAGCGACGTCTCCGAGCGCAGAAAGCCCTCCTTGTCGGCGTCGAGGATGGCCACGAGGGAGACTTCGGGAAGGTCCAAGCCCTCGCGCAGCAGGTTGATGCCCACCAGCACGTCGTATTCGCCCAGCCGCAGAGAGCGGATGAGCTTGATGCGCTCCAGCGTTTCCACATCGGAGTGCAGGTATTCCACGCGCACCTCCAGTTCGCGCAGGTAGCTGGTCAGGCTCTCGGCCATGCGCTTGGTGAGCGTCGTCACCAGCACGCGGCCGCCCTCCCCCGCCACCTTGCGGATCTCGCCCAGCAGGTCGTCCACCTGATCGGTGGCCGGGCGGACGACGATCTCCGGGTCGAGCAGGCCTGTGGGACGAATGATCTGCTCCACCACCTGCTCGGCGCGCTCCATCTCGTAGGGCCCGGGCGTGGCGGAGACGTAGATGGCCTGCGCGACGCGCTGCTCAAATTCATGGAACTTCAAGGGGCGGTTGTCAAACGCCGCCGGCAGGCGGAATCCGTAATCCACCAGCGAGCGCTTGCGGGCGGCGTCGCCGTTGTACATGGCGCGTATCTGCGGGATAGTGGCGTGCGATTCGTCGATGAAGAGGATGAAGTCCTTGGGAAAGTAGTCCAGCAGCGTGAACGGCGCCTCCCCCGGCGCGCGGCCGTCGAAGTAGCGGGAATAGTTTTCGATGCCGGTGCAGTAGCCGATCTCGCGCAGCATTTCGATGTCGTAGCGCGTGCGCTGTTCAAGGCGCTGCGCTTCGAGCAGTTTCCCCTCGGCCTTGAACTCGTTCAGGCGGTCGCTTAAGTCGTTTTCGATGTTCTCGATGCAGCGCTCCAATTTGTCGCGCGAGGTGGCGTAGTGCGAGGCGGGAAAGATCATCACATGGGCGAGGTAGCGCAATACGTGGCCGGAGACGATCTCCACCTCGGCGATGCGCTCGATCTCGTCGCCGAACAATTCAATGCGCAGCGCCTTTTCGTTGGAGGCGGCGGGGATGATCTCCACCACGTCGCCGCGCACGCGGAAGGAACCGCGCTCCTGCTCAAAGTCGTTGCGCTCGTACTGTATCTCCACCAGACGGCGCAAAAGCTCGTCGCGGTCGATGACCATGCCCTCGCGCAAAGAGACGGAGAGGCTCTCGTACTCCTCCGGGTCGCCCAGGCCGTAGATACAGCTGACCGAGGCGACGATGACCACGTCGCGCCGCTCGGCCAGCCACGCGGTGGCGCTGTGGCGCATGCGGTCGATCTCGTCGTTGACGGAGGAATCCTTTTCGATGAACGTGTCCGTGGAAGGGATGTAGGCCTCGGGCTGATAGTAATCGTAATAGCTGACGAAGTAGCCCACGGCGTTTTCGGGGAAAAACTCGCGGAATTCGCCGGCCAGCTGCGCCGCCAGCGTCTTGTTGTGGGCGATGACCAGCGCCGGGCGGCCGAGGTTTTTGATGATGTTGGCCATGGTGAAGGTCTTGCCCGAGCCGGTGACGCCCAGGAGCACCTGATGCTTGAAGCCCTTTTTAACGCCCTCGGTCAGCGCGGCGATGGCCTGCGGCTGATCGCCCGTGGGCTGATAGTCGGAATGGATCTTGAATTCGGCCATGGCGCTCCCCTCTCAAGGCAAACATTTGTTTACATTATACCACAAAACAAAAAAGAGGAAGCGCCGGGGCGCTCCCTCTGTGAAAATTAAACTGATGTTCGATTACGCCGCCAGCACCGCGATGACGCAGAACATGGCCACCGACAAAAGCGTGTACAGCGACAGGCACGAGGACGCATAGCGCGCGTCGGCCTCGCCGCGGGCAAACACCGGCAGCACATACGGCCCGGGCAGCGTGAACAAAAGGATCAGCGCCCAGCGCAAAAGGTCGGTCATGCCCACCGTCCAGGTGAGGAAGAGCACGCACAGCGCGCAGAAGGCGGCGCAAAAAACGAGGCGCACGCCCGACGAACGCACGGCGTCGCGCAAAGAGTCCCTGCTGAACTCGATGTTGTAGCCCACCACGAAGAGTATGGCGCAGGCCGTGGGGCCGGAGAGGAAGTCGCCCACAGCGGCGATGGCGGAACCGATGAAGCGGCCGCTCATGGCGCTCCACAGGCCCGTCGCGCCCAGCAGCACGCCGGCGAGGATGGCGAGGAAAATGGGCGAAAGCAGCGTTTCGCGGGCGATCTGTTTGGCGGGCATGCCGTCGCGCCCCTTGAGCATGGCCATATAGAGCGTAAAGACAAACACATCGCCGCCCAGGGCCGCCACCGCCATGACGCTGAGGTTTTCCGCGCCAAAGAGCAATGTGTAAAGCGAATAGCCCATCATGCCTGCCTCAAAGCCGGTGACGAGGAAGGGCATCAGCGGGTTTTCCCTGCGAAAGAGCTTGCCGAGGAAGAGCATCGCCGTGCAGGCGGCGTATACCGCCACGCAGGTGAGCAGCACATCCACGCCATAACTGATCTCCGCAAAGGCCATGAAGAGCACGGCGGGCAGAGAAAAGGTGACCACGAAGGTCTTGAGGCCGTCGATCTGCGCGCGGGTCAGGATGTTTTTCAGGCGCGAGAGCCAGCCGAGGAACAACGAAACGACGACGGGCAGGACGATCTCCGCGATGCGGGCGGCGTTGTTCATATGCATCTCCTCCACCCATAAGTTTACCAGATATTTCAAAAATGTCAACTGTTTCGTGCGCCGCGTCTTTGCGGATGCGCAACAGGGCCGCGGCGTTCAAAACAGCGTAAGCTGTTCAACCTTTGGCGGACGAACGCGCGACCGGGCGGTCTCCGGGGCAAGCCCCTCTCCCAGTTCGCCGATGAAGCAGGAGGGCGCTCCCGGGCAGGTGAGGATAAGTTCCTCCTTCGCCCGCGTCATGCCCACGAAGAACAGGCGGCGTTCTTCCTCCACATCCGCCTCCGCGCCGGGGCGCGAAAGCGGCAAAACGCCTTCGGCGACGCCGGCGAGGAAGACCACGGGAAATTCCAGGCCCTTGGCGCCGTGCAGCGTCATCAGCGTCACCGCGCCGGCTGCGCGCGCCTTGCCGTTGCGGCGGCGAACATCCGCTTCCTCGCCGATGTCGAGCGCGGCGAGGAAGCCGGCCAACGTTTCGTGAAAGGAAGCGGCGCTCGCCAGCCGTTCCAGCGCCTCGGACGCGCCGCGCATGGCGATCCAGCGCCGCAGCAGGCGCTCGGGGGCTTCCCGATCGACCTTCGGCGCGAGCAGCGTCACAGCGCGGACATATTCTCCCGCCCCCGCCGCGTCGCGCAGTGCTTCGGCGCGCGCAAGCGGCTCGGCACAGGGGGCGGCGCGGCGAAAGGCGTCTTCATCCAGCCCCCAGTTGAGCCGCAGCGCCGCGCGCAGGCTGTTCAGATCTCCGGGCGCGGCGAGGGAACGGAAGAAGGCCAGCGCCCCGCGCGCGTCGTCGCTCTCCAGATAGTCCTCGCGCCCGGCTACCACGCAGGGGATGCCGTCGTGGGCGAGACATTCTTCGATGAGATCGAGCTGGCGGTGCGTGCGGGCGAGCACGGCCATCTCGGAAAAGGCGCGCATCTCCCCTTCTGTGGCATTGGCGGCGAGCATGTCCACGCCGCCGGCGAGACGGGCGACCTCCTTGGCGATCCACACCGCCTCGGAAAAGGCCGTGTCCGCGCGCACGAGGCGCACGGGCGCGCCCGCTCTGGCGGCAGGGCGCAGGACGCGCGCCGGGCCGGGGTTGTGGCAAATGCACATCTGCGAGCGGCGAAGGATGTCCGGCGCGCAGCGGTAGTTGAGCGTCAAACGCACAGTCTCCAGCGAGGGCATATCGGCGCGCAGGCGCTCGAAGCAGGCTGCGTCCGCGCCGCGGAAGCCGTAGATGGACTGATCCGGATCGCCGATGACAAAGAGGCTCTCCCCCGCCGCGCTCCAGTGGCGCACGAGGGCGCGCTGCACGGCGTTGATGTCCTGAAACTCGTCTACCAGCAGGTGGTCGAAGCGTCCGTCGGCGGGCACGTCCGCGCGAAGCGCGTCGAGCAGCAGATCGTCCAGGTCGCGCGCGCCCAGCTTGCGCAGCGCCATCTGATAGGCGTCCACGAGCGCCTGTTCGATCCCGGCTTCCGCGCAGGGCGCGCCGTTTTTTACCGTCGAAATGGCGCGCAGCGCGGCGCGGGGCGGGCGCTTGCCCAGTTCCGGCAGGCCGCGAAGGACTTCCAGGGCGCCGTCTTCCCCCAGCAGGGGCCTGGCGTCGAGCATTTGCAGGCAGAGGGCGTGGAAAGTGCCGATGTGCAGCGGCTTGGCCCGGCGCGCGCCGAGGCGCTGCGCGAGGCGTTCACGAAGTTCCCGCGCCGCCTGATCGGTGAACGTCACCGCCGTTATATGCGACGGCTTCGCCCCGTTTGCGAGCAGGTGAACGACGCGCTCTACGAGCGTGAAGGTCTTGCCCGTGCCCGGCCCGGCGACGACCGCCAGCGCGGGGGCTTCCGACTCCACGGCGCGGCGCTGCTCCTCGTTGAGGCCGCGGTCCTGGCGCGAGGGCGTTTCCCCGGCGGGCGCCTTCGGCTTGCGCTTGCGCGCCCCGACCGGGACGGCTTTGGCCTTTTGGGGCGCGACGGCCATGTCGAACATCGCCATTTGTCCGCCGAGCACTTCCAGTTCTCCGGGCGCAAAGATGGAAATGACGCCGTATTCGCCGTCATAGCCGCTCTTGCGCAGCACCCTGCCCGCGCGCAGGCGGCGGACGCCCTCTTCCAGCGCCCACCCCCCGGCGGCGCGGATGTCGCCAAGGGGACATTCGCGCAGTATGTACAGTTCATTGCCCAGCGCGGAAAGCAGCGCGAAGTAGCGCTCCATGACCTTCTTGGCGGTCGAGGAAACGCCCATACAGGAGGAAAGCACTTCGGGAAGCGGCATCAGGCTCTCGAACGGCCTGCCGCTCGCCGGCGGCGGACAACCCTCGGGCCGGTCGGCCAGATCTTCGGCGCGGTGCTTGACGCCGATGGTCAATTTGCGCCCACAGGCGGGACAGCGGCCCTCCATGCGCATGGTCTCCGACGGTTCCAGGCAGACGTCGCAGGCGCGGTGGCCGTCCAGGTGGTACTTGCCCTCCTCGGGGAAAAATTCGATGGTGCCCTCGAAACCCTCGCCCGTCTCGATGGCGCGCCTGAGGGCCGGGTAACTGGTCTCGCAGGAGAGCAGATTGGCCTCGCGCGCCAGCTTTGCCGGCGAATGGGCGTCCGAGTTGGAGACGAGCGTGCGGCCGTCGAGAGCGGAGACGCGCCAGTTCATCGGCGGGTCCGAAGAAAGACCGGTCTCCAGGGCGCGGATGTGACAGGAGAGGTCGCCGAAACATTCCTCGATGGAGTCAAAGCCCGAGAAAGCCCCCAGCAGGGAAAAGTGCGGCGTCCAGATGTGCGCGGGGATGAACACGGCCTCCGGGCATGCTTCCAGCGTCATCTCCAGCAGGTCGCGGCAATCCAGGCCGAGAATAGGCCGGCCGTCGGAATGAAGGTTGCCGACGCGCTCCAGCCGCGCGGAGAGCCTTTCCGCCGCTTCGAACGACGGCATGAGGATGACGTTGTGTACCTTGCGCGTGCGGCCGTCCTTCTTGTAAATGGAGCTGATCTCGGCGCTGAGGACAAAACGCGCCTCTCCCTCGACCTCGCAGGGCAGGCGCAGCGCTTTTTTCAGGGCAAACACGCCCTCGCCCGCCGGTTCCAGCGCTTCTAAAAGCTCTTTGCGCCATGCGGGATGAGTGAAGTCGCCCGTTCCGAGAAGATCGACGCCCTTGCGCCGCGCCCAGAGGTCGAGATGCGGCGCGTCGCACTCGCGGCTGGTGGCGCGGGAAAAGCGGGAATGGATGTGCAAGTCGGCGATCAACATAGGCACCTCGCAAAAACGCCGGCAGCGATGACTGCCGGCGGGATGATCTCTTCTTTAAACGCGGGCGTAACTGCGCGCGGCGACGCGCTTGACCGAAGCGCCCAGGCTGCGCAGCTTTTCATCGAAGCGCTCATAGCCGCGCAGTATGTATTCCACGCCGCCGATCTCCGTTTCGCCCTCGGCCATCAGCGCGGCGATGACCATGGCCGCGCCCGCGCGCAGGTCGGTGGCGTTGACGCGCGCCGAGACCAGGCGATCCACGCCGGCGATGATGGCGGAGCTTTCGATGACGCGCACGTTCGCGCCCATCTTGCGCAGCTCGTCGAGGAAACGGAAGCGGTTTTCAAAGATGGTCTCGGTGACGATGCTGCTGCCGCGCGCCACGGTCAAAAGCGCGGAGAGCGGCTGCTGCAAGTCCGTGGGAAAGCCCGGATAGCCCTGCGTTTTCACGTTCACGGCGCGAAAGACGCCATTGGAGCGCACATGGATCCAGTCGTCCTCCGTCTCCACGCGCACGCCCATCTCCAGCAGCTTGGCCGAAAGCGCCTCCATATGGGTGGGGATGGCGCCGGTGATGACCACGTCGCCGGAAGTGGCGGCGGCAGCGATCATCAGCGTGCCCGTCTCGATCTGATCGGGGATGATGGTGTAGTTGGCGCCGTGCAGGTGCCTGCCGCCACGCACGCGGATCACATCCGTGCCCGCGCCCTTCACCCACGCGCCCATGGCGGAGAGGAAGTTGGCAAGATCGACGATATGCGGCTCCTTGGCCGCGTTGTGGATGCAGGTGGTGCCGCTGGCGCTGACGGCGCTGAGCATGCTGTTGACCGTCGCGCCTACGGAGGGCATTTCCAGAAAAATATCGGTGCCGATCAATTCCTCAGCGGAAACTTCGAGGTTGCCGCCGAGCGTATCGGCCTTGGCGCCCAGCGTCTGCATGGCCTTGAGCGTCTGGTCGATGGGGCGGGCGCCGATGTCGCAGCCGCCGGGGAGCGGCACCGAGGCGCGGCCAAACACGCCCATCAGCACCGGCGCGAGATAATACGAAGCGCGCATCCTGCTGGTGAGCTCATAGGGCGGATCGCAGCGCTCCAGCGTGCGCGGATCGACCGTGAGCACGTTGTTGTGGAACTCGACCTTCGCGCCCAGCCAGCGCATCAGCTCGATGAGCACGTGCACATCGTTGATGTCGGGCAGGTTTTCGATCACCGACGGCGTATCCGCCAAAAGCGCCGCGGGAATGACCGCGAGCGCCGCGTTTTTTCCGCCGCTGACCATGACCTCCCCTTCGAGGCGGCGTCCGCCCCGGATCAGCAGTTTTTCCCCCATATCGAAACCCGGCCGTGGCCGGCTCCTTTCAATGATGACAGCCTTGGCAGCAGCCGCAGTTGCCGCTGCATCCGCCGCTCTTCGCGCCAAAGGCACAGGAACCCGTATAATCGCGCACGGCCTTTTCGCCGCATTTTTCACAAACGGCTTCCTTGCTCTTTTCGATGCTGCACAGCACCTCGAAGCGGTGGCCGCATTTGGGACATTTCCAAGCGTACAACGGCACAAACGTCGCCTCCGAATGATTGCGATTTGATAAACATTTCCTGCCGCATCTTTTATTATACATGACAATTCCATTTCAATCAAGCCCGGAGCACAGTATTATCACAAAAATTACCGCATTTTTCTTCCAAATCTGCCAAAAACATCCTTTTGCGGCCTTTCCGCGCGATTGCCAAACGACGCCCAGTATGCTAAAATCAACTGCGAACGCCCGAATACGGAGGATGTCCATGTCCAGGGAAAGTCTTTCGCTCTCCTTTCGGGGGCTGCCCGTCCATTTCAGCATCGTCCGCCCCGAGGCCCATCTTAGGCATCGGGTGTTGCTTTTGTGCTCGCCGCTTTTGACGGGCTTCCACTGGCGCAAGCTCCTGCCCGAGCTTTCCGAGCTTGGCTGCCTGTGCGTGCTCGCCGCCCTGCCCGGCTTCGGCCCGCGGTCCACGGGCGCGGCCTTCCCCGCGCACAGCGCCACGCGCGCCCAGCTCGTCTGGGGCGTATTGGACGAAGTCGACGCGCGCATCGGCGGCCAGAACGCGCTCTGGCACCTTGCCGCGCATGGCTGCGCATGCCCCACGGTGATGGCCATGGCCGCCATGCAGCCCGATTCCGTGCGTTCCATGATCGAGATCTCGCCTCTCGTGCCCGAGGGCGGCAGAGGGCGCTACCTTGCCAAGCGCCGCGGGGCGACAGAGCGCTTTATCGAGCGCGCCTTCGCCACGCCCGCCGACTTTGCGCAGTTCGTGAGCAACGCCGCCCGCCGCCCTCTGCCGGACTACTCTGTGGAGCGCATGTGGAGGGGCCTTTCCCATCCCGAAGGCCAAGCGACACTGTTGCGGCTTCTGGAGAGCGAAGACGAAGTGCCCGTGCAGCGGGGTTTTTGCCCATCCATCGCCATCTGGGGCGGCAGCGACCCGCTGATGCCCGCCGACGCGCGGGAGCGCCTGACGGCCCTGCAGCCCGAGATAGAGACGCACATCATCCGCCCCGCCGGACACTTTCCCATGGAGACCCACAGCCGCGCCCTGCGCGATTATTTGCGCGGCTGGCTCAAATACGTGGGCTGACCCCCTCGCTTTTTTCGCGATCTTCCTGTATAATATGAATAGAAGCTGCTTGACGGGGTGAGAACGTGCCGAAATTGGAAGCGTATTCGCGCAAACTGCCGTACAGCTACGCACTCGGCCTCTTTCCTTCGCTGACGCTTATTTCGACGCGCCCGGAATTGGCGCAACGGCTGTTGCTCAACCCCGAGGGGATGGGCAATGAGGGCGTGGAAAAACTGCGCGCTCTCTGCCGCGAAAAGGGCGTGCGCGAGGAGGAGGCCGGGCGCGTCCTGCGCCGCGAGTCGAAAAAGGACAACTGCTACGCAGGCGTCGTCTTCGAAAAGCGCGAAGGCGTTCTGGACGCGGGCAAGGATCACGCCGTGCTTTGCCAGATCTCCGACAACGGCAACCTTGGCACGGCGCTGCGCTCGCTGCTGGGCTTTGGCTATGAGGATGTGGCCCTCATCCGCCCCTGCGTGGACGCCTTCGACCCGCATGTAGTGCGCGCCTCGATGGGAGCTTTTTTCCAGCTGCGCCTGCGCACGTTCGATACATTCGACGATTACCGCGCGCTCTACCCGGGCCGCGCGCTCTATCCCTTCATGCTCGATGGGGCGCGGCCTCTGGACGAGGTGGCGCGATGCGCGCATGCGCCGTTTTCGCTGGTGTTCGGCAATGAGCAGAGCGGTCTGCCCGCCGTCTTTCAGACCTATGGGCAGAGCGTGTTCATCCCCCAGAGCGATAAGATCGACTCTCTCAACCTGTCCGTCGCCGTTTCCATCGGCGCGTATGCTTTTCGGCAAAAGGAGGAAACGCTATGATCTATGATGACGCGCGCGGCCTCATCCGCGAACTGGTCGCGCTGGAACGCCCATTTTTCAACCCCGTGAAGCTGCTGGTGGTCGGCTGCTCTTCCAGCGAGATCGCCGGCGGCGTCATCGGCCACGCCTCGACCTATGAGCTTGGCGAACAGGTGGCGCGCGCGGCGCTGGATCTGGGCCGCGAAATGGGCTTCGCCTGCGCTTTCCAGTGCTGCGAACACCTGAACCGCTCGTTGGTCATCGAGCGCGCCGAGGCGGAGGAGCGCTGCCTGCGCATCGTCTGCGCCGTGCCGCGCCCCAAGGCCGGCGGCTCGTTGGCGACCGCGGCCTATAAAGCCATGGAAGACCCCGTGCTGGTGGAGACTATCGCCGCCGACGCCGGTCTCGACATCGGGCAGACGTTGGTGGGCATGCACTTAAAGCGCGTGGCGGTGCCGGTGCGCCTGTCCGCGAAGACGCTCGGCGCGGCCGTCGTCACCGCCGCCCGCACCCGTCCTCCGCTCATCGGCGGCGAACGCGCCCGCTATACGCCGGAGGACTGAGCGAAGAAGGGAGACGCCCATGTTCAGCCAGCATCTCAACGCCATACTGCGCACGCTGGATATACGGCGCGCGCCCACTCCCCGCGTGCCGGAGGCTTTGAAGCCCGCCATGGAACACGAGGCGCGGCGGGCGCTTGCGCATGCGCTGCGCGTGCCGCCGCTTTCCGAGCGGCGCGCGGAGCCGAAGGTGTACGCCGCCCTGCAACGCGAGCGGCGGCGCGACCTCGAAGCGCTGCTGGTGGGCGGCGTCGACGATCAGGGGCGGATCCTGGACATACTGTGCGCCATCTGCGAGGAATCGCGCTGGGCGGAGGGCCCGGGCGAGGTCTTCGAAGACGAGGCGCGCCCCGACATCGACCTGCAGGCGGCGGACACCGCGGCCCTGCTCGGCTGGGCGTGGCACGTGCGCGGCGCGAAACTGGCTGCGGACGCGGAGCGCGTGCATGCGCGGCTCCTTCGCGAAGCGCGCCGCCGCGTGTTCAAGCCGCTCATCGCGCGCGAGGACTACCTTTGCTCCACGGCGGTATACTGCTGCGCCGTCACCGCGCTCCTGTTGCTCGAAAGCGACCGCGAGCAGCTCTATCTGGCGCTGAAACCGCTGCTGCGGCGCCTGGACGCCGCCTGCGCCTGCGCGGAGCGCGAACGTTCGCCCCTGATGGAGCGCTTGACCGACGCCTGCGCGGTGGCTGACCTCGCCCAGATCGTGCGCCGCGTCAGCGCCGGGGCCGCCGATCTCACGCGCGCCGTGCCCGGCGCGGCGTGGCTGGACGAGATCCTCTTTTCGCACGTGCAGGAGAACTGGTTCTTCTCCTGCGCGGAAGGCGCCGTGCGGCTGGATCTTTCCGGGGCCGCCGTCTACCGGCTGGGCTTCTTTGCCGGCGACGGAGCGCTGCGGGCGCTGGGCGCGGCGCTTCATCGCGCCAGGGCGGTGCTCTCCCCCACGTCTACGGGACGTCTTCTGGACATTTCCTTGCGCGCGGAGCTGGAAGAGGACTTCTCCCCCGCGCCACGGCTCAAGCACGCGGCGCTGGAAGACGGCCGGCTGATGCTCGCCCGCGGCGCCGGATTCTTCTGCGCCCTCACCAGCGGCGGCGGGCGCGCCAATGTTGGCGACGTCTGCGTCTTCCTCGACCGCGCCTGCGTGTTGAGCGGCGGGAACCTGCCGCTCGCCCAGCTTCCCCGTCCGCTTGCCGAGCCGTTGCCGGACTGGGATTTCTCCGAGGCCGACCGCGCCATCATGAGCGTCGAGGTGACGCACGCCTACGCCGCCGAGGAAGGCGTACGCGCCCATCAGCGCACGCTCATGCTCTCGCGCGAGGAGTACGGCGCGCAGTTGGTGGACGTGTTTGACTTCAGCGCTCCCCGCAGCCTGCGCTACGCCTTTCATTCGCCCTTTGCGCCGGAATTCTTCGGCGGCGGCGCGCGGCTGGGGCCGATGCTGCTTTCCTGGGAGGGCAAGCCCGTGGCCGAAACAAGGCGGCTGGCGGCAAGCGAGAGCTTTCCCGACGGGCAATGGGAGCTCCTGCTCGCCTATCCCGAAGCCGGCCCGCGGGCGATGTTCACGTTTTTTCTGCGCCACGCCTGAAACGCGCGGCGAGAGGGACGGGCCATGGAGATACGAAAATACGCAAGCGGCGATCTGGACGCCGTTCTGACGCTGTTTTACGAGACGGTGCACGCGGTCTGCCTGGGCGACTACACGCGGGCGCAGGTGGACGCCTGGGCGGACGGCCGCCCCGACCGCGAGGCCTGGGCGCGCTCTTTGGAGGCGCATTTTTCTCTGGTCGCGTGCGAAGGCGGCGCGCTCGTCGGGTTTGGAGACATCGACGCGAGCGGCTATCTCGACCGCCTCTATGTGCATAAGGACTTTCAGCGCCGCGGCGTGGCTGCGGCGCTGTGCGAACGCCTTGAAGCGCACGCGCGGGGCAAGGCCGTGACCGTACACGCCTCCATCACGGCGCTGCCCTTCTTCCTGCGGCGCGGCTACCGCCTCGTGCGGGCGCAGACCGTCTTCCGCAAGGGCGTGGCGCTGAACAACTTCATTTTGGAAAAAACGCCGCCCGAGCGGACTGAACGGAGGGATATGATGCGTGCGCTATTGAAGGCGGATGGCGGCTATGTCTCCGTCTACGACGATAAAGACGATACCGCAGGATCCGCCGTGGGCAGCGTCGTCGGATGCGACGAACGCTTCGTACTGCTCCGGGGCGTGGACGAAGAGGGCCGCGACGACGGCTATACGCTGCGCGCCTTGGAGCGCGTCTTCGCCGTGGAGCGGAACGACGCCTACCTTCGCAAGCTCGCCATACTGTCCGAACGCTTCGAGCACAGCGCGCCCTTCGCGGTCGCTGAAGGCGCGGATATGCTGGACGCGCTCCTCGGCTTTGCCGTGGAAAGCGGCGAATACGTCTCCGCAGAGCTGCACGCGAGCGGCTTCATGGACTTTCGCGGTCGCGTCGCGCAGGTGGACGCGGAATGTTTCACGCTCAACGCAGTGGACGGCGAAGGACGCGGCGACGGCGTCGTCTGTATCGACAAAAGCGCCGTGACGCGGCTGGACTGCGCCTCGGGCGCGGAGAATGCACGCAAATACCTGCACGACCGCCGCGAAGCGCAAAAGGAGGAAACGCGATGAACGATACCATGCTCGCCGCCGTGGTCACCCCGGAAAAGACGCTGGAGGTGCATTCGGTGCCCCTCCCCCGCTTTGGGCCGTATGAGGCGCTGGTGGCGATGCGCTTTGGCGCCACCTGCGCGGCCACGGATCAGCGCGTCATCGACCATGGGCACCGTCGGCCCCTGCGCTATCCCGGCATACTCGGCCACGAGAGCGTGGGGCGCGTCATCGCCGTGGGCGAAAAGGTGTCGTCCTTTGCCGTGGGCGACCTCATCACCCGCGTGGGCGCGCCGGACGCGGAAGAAATCTCCTCCATCTGGGGCGGCTTCGCGCAGTACGGTGTGGCGAGGGACTGGCAGGCGATGGAGCGCGACGGCCTGGACAAGGCGCTGTACGCGAGATCCCGCGTCAACAAGGTCGTGCCGCCGGACATCCCCGAGCGCGTCGCGCCGATGATCATCACCTGGCGGGAGACGCTCAGCTATGTGCAGCGCGTCGGCATCCGCAAGGGCATGCGCGTGCTCGTCGCCGGTTCCGGGGCCAACGCGCTGGCGTTCACCGGACACTGCGCCTACGCCGGCGCGGATGTATGCGTGCTCGGCGCGCCCGCGCGCGAGGCGCTTTTCCGCCGCGGCGGAGCGCGGGAATATATCGACTACCACGCCGGGGACGTGGACGCGCGTTTGCGCGCCGCCTTCCCGCACGGCATCGACTGCTTCCTTGACGCCATCGGCTATCCGCAGAACGCCAACACCGTCCTGCCGCTGCTCGACCCCGGCGCGGTGGTCGCCGTCTACGGCTGGCACGCGCGAAAGGACTACGGCATGAACCCTTTCCTCGCCGCCCATTCCTTCCGCGTCTACTGCGACGGCTACGATGAGCCGGAAACGCACGACGAGGTGATCCGCCGCATCCGCGAGGGTGTTCTGGACGCATCCCTCTATTACGACCTGAATACCCCCGTGCCGCTTGTGGACATCGCCTCAGCGTTTGCGGACTTGCGCGCGCGCAAAGCGCTCAAATACCTCATCGACCTGCGCGATACATAGCCGCGCACTGCAAAGGCAGCTTTCCGAACCTTGGAAAGCTGCCTTGCGATAAATACAGATATAATTGAGAAGCTCAGCCGTGGCCGACATCGTGCTCACGCAGCACGCCGACGATGTCCGTGAGCAGCGCGCGGCTGTGGTCGGAGAGACAGGCGTCCGTAACGACGGGACGGGTCATGATATCCAGAGAGTCCTGCAGCAGCGTATCCGCGGAAACGCCCAGCGCGTTGGCGGTGCTGACCATGGTCTCCAGGCTGGCTTTGCGCGTGCCGCGCTCGATATGCCCGTAAAACGGCAGCGATATGCCTACTTTTTCCGCCACGTCCTTTTGCGTCATACCCATCAATTTCCTCTGCTTGCGTATGCGTTGTCCCAAACGCAAATAGTCCATAACATCCCCTCCTGAAATACGCCGTTTCGCAATACAGGTGCCACAAATCATTCCAGCAAAACAACTTAGGTACTATTATACAGGAATCATAGCCCTTTTGCAACATTCAAAAGCTGGAAAAAAATGCCATTTCCACGCATCGTCCTGTCGGAATGGTTGCCAGTTTCACCAGCATTGCGCAGCCATGCAAGAAAACACCATGGCGCGCGCTCTTGATTCTTAACGGTATGTCTGTATAATAAACAGTATCAAGCGCAAAGGACGTGTACTGTGAGCAAGACCAGTGAAAAACAGACGAGTTCGGGCACGCTCCCCCTGCTGCCCCTGCGCGGGCTGCTCGCCTTCCCCAACACCATGGTGACGTTGGATGTCGCCCGCGGCCGCTCGGTGGCGGCGCTGGAAAGCGCGTTGGAGGGCGACAAGCGCCTGTTCGTGGTGGCGCAGCGCGACGCGGGCGTCGATCTGCCGCACCTGGAGGACATGTATACGGTGGGCACGGTCGTAGACATCCGCCATGTTTTGCGCATGCCGGACAACAGCGTGCGCGTGCTCGTCGAGGGCGAATGTCGCGCCATCCTGCTGGATGTGGAGGAGCGCGGCGACATGCAGCGCGCCGAATTCATGGTGCTCAAAGGCGACGAGCCCTCGCGGGAAGACGAAAGCAGCGAGACCGCCCTTCGCCGGCAGGCGATGATCCGCGCCATCCGCCGACAGGCGCTCGCGCTTGTCAAGGCGCGCGGGGAGAACATTTCCAGCGAATTGCGCGCCCAGATCAGCGGCGAAAAGCGGCCGGACGCCCTCTGCGACGTCGTGGCGGCAAACTTTCTGAGCAGCATCGAGGACAAGCAGGCCGTGCTCGAGTGCATGTCGGTCGATCTGCGGCTGGAAACGCTCCTGATGGCGCTCTCGCGCGATCTGAAGATCAACGCGCTGGAAGAAAAGATACACGCGCGCGTGCGCGAGGCCATGGAGAGGTCGAACCACGACTATTACCTGCGCGAGCAGATCCACGCCATTCAGGAAGAGCTCGGCGAAGATGAGGACGAGGAACTGCGCGCCCTGCGCGAGCGCCTGCGCATTTCAAAGATCAGCGGCGAGGCCCGCGAACGCACGGAAAAGGAGCTTGCGCGGCTGGCGCGCACCTCTATCCACGCCCCGGAGAGCGCCGTGTTGGAGACGTATATCGAAACGATGCTCGACCTGCCCTGGGGCGTGAAGACCGGCGTGAGCATCGACCTCGCCCGCGCGCGCAAGGTGCTCGATCAGGATCACTATGGCATGCGCGAGGTCAAGGACAGGCTGCTGGAATACCTGGCCGTGGCCAGGCAGAAGGGCGACCTGAAGAGCCCCATCCTCTGCCTTGTCGGGCCTCCGGGCGTGGGCAAGACCTCCATCGCCCGCTCCGTCGCCCGCGCGTTGGGGCGCGAATTTACCCAGATGTCCCTGGGCGGCGTACACGACGAGGCGGAGATCCGCGGCCACCGGCGCACCTATGTCGGCGCGATGCCGGGGCGGTTGATCTCAGCCATCTCGCAATGCAAGGCGATGGATCCCGTGTTCCTGCTCGATGAGGTGGACAAGCTCTCGCGGGACATGCGCGGCGATCCTTCCTCGGCGCTGTTGGAGGCGCTCGACCCGGCGCAGAACGACCATTTCCGCGACCACTATATCGAAGCGCCATTCGATCTTTCGAACGTCTTGTTCATCACCACCGCCAACACCACCGACACCATCGACCGCGCCCTGCTCGACCGCATGGAGATACTCGAAGTGCCCAGTTACACGCTGGAGGACAAAATGGCCATCGCCAAGAAATACCTTCTGCCCAAGCAGCTGGAGGCGCATGGGCTCAAACGCGGCGATCTGAAGATCGGCGAGCGGGCGCTGCGCGCGGTCGTCGAAGGCTATACGCGCGAAGCCGGCGTGCGCGAACTGGAGCGCACGCTCGCCCGCATCTGCCGCCGCGCGGTGCTGGCGATGCAGGAGGACGCCTCGATCGCCGGCGTGCGCGTGCGGCCGGAAGATCTGCACGGTCTGCTCGGCGCAGTGCGCTATCTGCCCAAGAACGAAGCGGGCAGGTCGCGCGTCGGCCGCGTCAACGGCCTTGCCTGGACGAGCGTCGGCGGCGAGGTGATGCCCATCGAGGCGCTGCTGCTCGACGGCAAGGGCGAATTTAAACTGACGGGCAAGTTGGGAGACGTGATGCGCGAATCGGCGCAGATCGCCCTCAGCGTTGTGCGCAAGCGCATGAGCGTTTTCGGCGTGCCCGCGGACCTGCTGGAAAAGCACGATCTACACGTGCATGTGCCCGAGGGCGCGGTGCCCAAGGACGGCCCCTCCGCGGGCGTGGCGCTGGCCTGCGCCATCCTCTCGGCGGTGTCCGGCGCGCCCGCGCGCGCGGATGTGGCCATGACCGGGGAACTGACGCTGCTGGGCGACGTGCTGCCCATCGGCGGCGTCAAGGAAAAGCTGTTGGCCGCTTATCGCGCGGGCGTGACGAATATCCTCCTGCCGCGGGAAAATGAGCGCGACCTCGAAAAGATCGACGCGGACATACTCGCAAAGCTCCACATCACCCCCATCGACAGCATAGACGAGGCGGTGGCGCTGGTGTTGCCCGCGCCCCGGGAAATGATGGTGGCTGTATGATGACCATTCGCAGCGCAAAATTCGCCCATTCCCTCGACCGACTGCGCCCTTTCCCCGGGCAGGGCATGCCGGAGATCGCCATGGCGGGCAAGTCCAACGTGGGCAAGTCCTCGATGATCAACAGTCTGCTGGGCAATTCCAAATTGGCGCGCATCTCCTCGGAGCCGGGCAAGACGCGCCTCGTCAACTTCTATCGGGTCAACGACCAGTTCTGGCTCGTCGATCTGCCCGGATACGGCTTTGCCAAAGCGCCCAAGGCCGAACGCGAGCGTTGGGCGGCAATGATCGAGGGCTATCTCGAAGGCTCCGGGCACTTGAAGCGCGTTTTGCATCTGGTGGACATCCGCCATGCGCCCACGCGCGAGGATCAGATGATGGTCGATTACCTGCGGCATTACGACATTCCCTTCACCGTGGTGGCGACCAAGGCGGACAAGCTCTCCAGAGCGGCGCGGGGGCGCTCCATCCCCGTCATCTGCCGCGCGTTGGCCGTGCAGCCGTGGGAGGTCGTTCCCTACTCTTCCGAGGACGGCACGGGAAGGGAAAAGGTGCTGGATATTCTGGAAAAAGAGATCGCAGACGGGTGTGAGAACGATGAATAAGCAACTTCGCGGCGGCCTGCTCCTGGCGCTGGCCGCGCTCATCTGGGGCATGGCCTTCTCCGCGCAGAGCGAAGGCGGCAAATATCTGGGGCCGTTCGCCTTTACCGCGGCGCGCTCCTTTATCACTTTTTTCGCGCTTTTGCTGTTCGAAGCGGTCGGCAGCCGCGGAAAACGGCAGGCGCGGCCGGCGGAGACGGCGCCCCTGTCCGCCTACATAAAGCTCGGCGTACCGCTGGGCGTGGTGATGTTCGCGGCCACGGCGCTGCAGCAGCTCGGCCTCACCATCGACCCCAGCGCCGCCAAGAGCGGTTTCATCACGGCGCTGTACATCGTCATCGTGCCCATCCTCGGCCTTTTGTTCTTCCGCCGGCGCGTGGGCGCGCAGATGTGGCTCGGCGTTGCGCTCTCGCTGGTCGGGCTGGTGTTGCTGTGCGTCAAGGACGGTTTCATGATCGGCGCGGGCGACCTGGTGACGCTCGCATGCGCGGTGATGTTCGCCGTACACATCGTCGCTGTCGATCGCTTTGCCAGCGGCCTGAGCGCGCCGCGGCTGTGCTGCGCGCAGTTCGGCGTGACGGGCGTTTTAGCGCTCATCGTCACGCTCTTCACCGAGACGACGCACGTCTCCGATCTGCTGGCCTGCTGGCCGAGCCTTCTCTACGTGGGTGTGTGCTCCGGCGCGATGGGCTATACGTTGCAGATCGCCGGGCAGAAGTACACCGAGCCGACGGTGGCGTCGCTCATCCTCTGCCTGGAGAGCGTCTTCGCCGCCGTGGGCGGCTGGCTGCTGCTGGGGCAGGTGCTCTCGCCGCGCGAGTTGGCTGGCTGCGCGGTGATGCTCGTCGCCTGTGTGCTGGCGCAGCTTCCCGAGAAACACACTGCCAAGGCCTGATCATAAAGCCAGGGAGTTCGCGCCATGAAAAAGCCCTCGATCTGCATCCCCCATCCGGCTGAATTTTGGTTCGTCGTCATCTTTTTGGGATGCGGTGCCTGTGCGTTCCTCATTTTGGCGCTCATTTGCGCCCTGCGCGGCGATCTTCTCAATGTCATCCTCTGCTTTGTCGCCGTAGCGCTCTTCATCGCCGGCGTGCGCTTCGAGGTGCGCATGAACGGCGATTTCTACCGCATCGACGAGGACGCCATCCACATTTACCGCGACTGGCGGGAAGTCGGCAGCCTGCGCTGGGATGAACTGACCAGCTTGGCGCTCCGCAGAGGACAGTATAGAGGGAAACCGGGGCGATTTCTTGAGGCGGGCGTGCAGGTTGATAAAGGATGGTCGATGCGTGGAAGACCGGCGCGTTTCCATCCCCATGCCCGACCTTCCTGCAAGAAATGCGTTTTTGTGGCGATGCATGACTTCCGCGCCTCTCGCGCCGCAATGCAAAAATGCTGACGACCCGCGCGATCTGGAGCGCTGAACGCCGTGCCGCGCCTTGACAAGCAGTGCAGGGCGCTGTATAATCAATCTATCGCCATCCGCGCCGCTATGGTGGAATTGGCAGACACAAAGGACTTAAAATCCTTCGGAAGAAATTCCGTATCGGTTCGAGCCCGATTAGCGGCACCAGACCAACATAATCCGAACCAATTCTTCCCTGTGGGAGACAGGTTCGGGTTATTTGTTTTCTTTGACCGATACGAAAGTACTTACTTCCACAATGGAGTACAGCGAAGGCCAAATTCCAAGCCCAGCGGTTCGCGAAAAAGAAAATAAAGTCGGAAAATGTAATTATGGCCACCAGCTAAGTCTACGGTTCGACAAAACCCCTATAAGGGTATGATACCTAGT
>DVGE01000100.1 GCA_018712885.1 Candidatus Pullichristensenella stercoripullorum
CGCCGGCAAGTCCAGCCTCGTCAACGCCCTCACCGGGCAGAGCGTGGCCATCGTCTCGCCCGTGGCGGGCACCACCACCGACCCGGTGCGCAAGTCCATGGAACTTTTGCCCCTCGGTCCGGTGGTGATGATCGACACCCCCGGCCTCGACGACGAGGGCGAGGTCGGCTCGCTGCGCGTCGGGCGCGCCCTGCGGGAGCTGAACCGCGCCGACATCGCCGTGCTGGTGGTGGACGCGTCTGCGGGCATGGCGGACGAGGATCGCGCCCTGCTCAAGCGCTTTGAGCAAAAGGGGCTTCCCCACCTCACCGTGTTCAACAAATGCGACCTGCGCGCCACTTCCTGCGGCGCAGGCGAATTGGCCGTCAGCGCCCGCACCGGAGAGGGCGTGGAGGCGTTGAAGGAAGCGCTCGGCCGCCTCGTTGAGAATGGGAGCGAGCGAAAACTGCTGGGCGATCTGCTGGAGGCGGGCGATCTCGTCCTGCTGGTGGCGCCCATCGACGCCTCCGCGCCCAAGGGGCGGCTGATCCTGCCGCAGGTGCGCGCCATTCGCGACATCCTCGACGCCCACGCCGCCTGCGCCGTCGTCCAGCCGCAGGAATTGCCATCGCTCCTTGCAAGGGCGGGCAGGCCGCGCCTCGTTATCACCGATTCGCAGGCATTCGGAACGGTCAAGGGCATGGTGCCGGAGGATGTGCCGCTGACCTCGTTTTCCATCCTCTTTGCCCGCTTCAAGGGCGTGCTGGAAAGCGCCGTGCGCGGGGCGGAGGCCGTTTCCACGCTGCGGGACGGCGACAAGGTGCTCATCTGCGAGGGCTGCACGCATCACCGCCAGTGCGAGGACATCGGCACGGTGAAACTGCCCGGCTGGATACGGCGTTTCAGCGGTGTGGAGCCGCAGTTCGCGTTCACCTCCGGCGGGGATTTCCCGGACGACCTTTCCCCGTACAGGCTCGTCGTCCACTGCGGCGGCTGCATGCTCACCGAGCGCGAGATGCGCTACCGCCGCGGCCTCGCCGCCGACAGCGGCGTACCCTTCACCAACTACGGAACGCTCATCGCCCACATGAACGGCATCCTCCGCCGCAGCCTGGAGCCGTTCCCGGAATATGCGAAAAAGGGATAAAAGCAGTGGCGGCGCGAATGTTTGCGTCGCCACTGCCTTTGGGTTCACGCGCGCCGCAGTACGCGGCTGTACGGCCTGTCCGCCTCGGCTTCCCGCGCGACGGCCAGTTCCCCGGACTGCACCATGGCCTCGATGCGCACGGCCAGCCAGCCGTCGCTGACGTCGAGGGCGTATCTGCCCAGTATATCGCCGATGAGCCGCCCTTCGCGGAATTCCCGCGGGGCTTCGGCGAGCGCGCGGCGGATGGAAAGATCGTAGGCGTCCTCCGGCAGGCTGCGCAGGCGGCCGCCCACGAGGGCGCGCAAAGGCGCGTTCTCCGCTTCCACAGCGCGCCATTCGTTCGCGAGCGCGGCGCAAAGGCGCGGGGAAACGGCGCGCTGCCGCTTAGCGAAACGGCCCCAGTATTCTATGTTTACATCGCCCCAGTCGCGGAAACTGCGCAGGCAGGCATCCTCTGCGTCCTCGCAATAGGCGGGCAGTTCGACCAGCAGCACGTCCCCGCGCGCCCCCCGCCATGGGGCAAGCGCCGAGAGCAGCCAGCGCAGGCCGCAGGCCTCGTCCGGCTGCCGGCTGTGCCAGACGCGCAAGGGTTCGCCCCTTTCAAAGCGCCCGCGCACCGTTTCCAGCGCCGCCCGCGCCGTCTGAAGGACGCGGTCGAGCGTTTCCTTGCGGTATCCCTCGTCCCAGCCGCCCCAGAGGGCGGAGAGCGCTTCGCGGCGGTGCTCCCGGAAGGCTTCCGGGGCGATGTTCCCGACGCTGAGGGCAAGGGCGAAGCAAAAGACGTCCTCCCTTTGCCCGCCCAGCGGCACGGCGCGCTCCCAGGCGCGGCGCTCGCGCTCCTCCGCCTCGCGGCGCAGTTTGTCGAGCTCCTCTTGCGAAGGTTCAGAGCCGTCCTTGTTGCGGGCGATGACGCCGATGGCGCCGCCGCGGTACTTACCCTCGCCGTAGCGCTGCGCCAGCTTCAGCGCGCCGCAGGCGCTTTCCGAAAACACGATCTCCAGCATGCGTCGTCCTTTCCCGCCGCGCGGCGGCGTTTGAGAAAACGGGCGGGCCGTTCGCCATCGCTGCGAAGGCCCGCCCGCGCTCTGCCGCTTGCGCGGCTCAGCTGTCTTTCTCCGTAAAGGTGGGAACGTCCGAACCGGAGCCGCTGCCGGAACCGCTGCCCGAGCCCGAACCGGAGCCGTTGCCGGAGGGCTTGTTCTGCTCGTACCAGTCGTCGCCGCCGGGGGTGAAGCCGTCGTCACCCGTGGAGGATGTGCCGCCCTCGGTGTTTTGCGCGCCCTCCTGTCCGTCCGGGGTCTCGGTCTGCTGCGCCTCGGGGGTGGCGGCGGGCGCGACATAGCCCGGTTCGCCCTGCGCGGCGCTGGCGGTGGTGCCGTCGGCAAAGGCGTAGGTGACGCTCTGCGTGGTCGGCTCGTAGACGATCACCGCGTCGCCGCCGCCGGAGAGCACGGCGTAGGCCTCGGGCGCGTACATGCTCCGCTCCAGTCCGCCCAGGTCGTTGTAGAAGCTCAGGTCGCCGGAGGTGTAGATCGCCACGCCGCCCTCCATGGGGTAGAAGCCCCAGTCATAGCCGTCCACCATGCGGGTGAGCTGCTCGTGTTCGAGGTCGTAGCGGTAGAGCTTGCCCTCCATCCACTCACGCGTCTCGTCGCCCATTACGTAGTTGTCGGAGAGGTTGTGGAAGTAGAGCGATCCATCGCAGTAGCGCAGATCCTCGATGCCGGTCTTGATGACCAGCGAAGTTTCGCCGCTGTTCAGGCTCATGCGGTAGAGGCAGCCGGCCTCCGTGGTCAGGGAGCCGTTGCCCAGCAAAGAGGCGGTCTGATAGGGTACCATATCGCTCTCGGAGATGTAGTAGACGGTGTCGCCGACGATGGCGTAGTCCAGCATCGTCGTGCCCGAGAGCATCACGCACTGGCCGGAGGCGGGGTAGATCACGTGCAGCTGGTTGTCGATCAGCGCGTAGAGGTTGCCGCCGTAATAGGAAAGCGCGCTCACCGCGCTGCCCAGCGGGAAGGTGTACACGTCCGTGCGCGTGCTGTCGGTATTGCGGCGCACCAGCGTGGCGGTGCCGTTGTTGACGCGCAGGAAGTACAGAAGGTCGCCCGCCGCCACCAGGTCGGAGATGGAGCCGGCGCTTTCCACGCGCACGCTCGCGCCGCCGCCGCGGGAGATGCGGGTGAGGGCCTTGTCCGAGCCCTCGTTCGTCACCACGAACAGGTCGGTATTCGTGCGCGCCGAAAGGTCGCCCCGCACGGAGCTCTCCCCGCCGCCCGTGATGCCCAGAGCGCTCGTCACGCCCTCCGCCCACGCCGGGGCGCACGCACAAAGCGCGAAAACCAACAACAACGCCAACCACTTGCGCATGTTTCGTCCTCCTGTGTGACCCGTGCTATGTATCCGCCTACATTATACCACATACACACCGGAAAATTGCGACAGCGCTGTAACGATGCCATGTTGACATTTTGAAGCGCGCGTGGGATAATGGGGCAAACGGCCAAATGCGGGAGGAAGATATGCCCTACGTCGATCTGCACATCCATTCCACCGTTTCCGACGGCACGCTCACGCCGGAAAGCATCGTGCGCCTCTGCCGGCAAAACGGCGTGGGCGCGCTGTCTGTGACCGACCACGACGCGGTGGAAGGCACGCTCGCCGCCGCGCCCCTGGCGCGCAAGGCCGGGCTCTGGTACGTGCCCGGCGTGGAGATCGACTCCCTTTGGCAGGGGCGGGACGTGCACGTGCTCTGTTACGGGGCCGATCTTGGAAACGAAGCCCTGCTCGCCTGCGTCCGCGACGCCCGCGCGCGCATGGACCAAATGAGCGACGCGCTGCTTGAACGCATGCTGAAAGACTTCCCCGCCCTCAGCAAGGAGGAATACGCCGCTTTCGAACGCGACCCGGCGCTGGGCGGCTGGAAGATGCTCCACTACCTGCTCTTTAAGGGCGTGACCCGCTCGATGACCGAGGGCATGCGCTTTTACGCGCAGTACGGCGTGACCTACGCCGACGCGGGCTTTTTGCCCACGAGCGAGGTAGCCCGCCGGATCCGCGAAGCCGGGGGCCGCGCCGTGCTCGCCCACCCCGGGGTGACGCTGCGCGGCGAACGCGACTTTGCCCGCGCGCTCGCGCGCCTGATGGACGAGGGGCTGGACGGCGCGGAATGTTTTTACCCCCTGCACAGCCGCGACGTGCGCGAGACCTGCCTGAGCCTGTGCCGGCGGCGCGGAGCGCTCGTCACCGCCGGCAGCGACTGCCACGGCGGCTTTCAGGATACGCAGATCGGTCAGACAAAGACGCAGCTGAGCGATGTATCGCTTGAATTGTTGGGCGGTTCATGATACAATAGATGCGTGAGACTGCGACTGGGACCGCGACGAAAGGGAGTGTCGAACTTGGCCAAGACCCGGGATGAGCTGCTCACCCTTTTGAACTGTGACAGCGCGCTGGTGAACCTGCAGAAACTCCTCAAGGAGGAGACGCTGCCCCCCACCGGCGAGGACGTGAACAACCATATCCACACCACCTATTCCTTCTCCCCCTATTCGCCCACGGCGGCGGTGTATTTCGCGCGCCTTGCGGGGCTGGGCACCTGCGGGCTGATGGATCATGATTCCATCGCCGGGGCGCAGGAATTTCTGCAGGCCGCGGTCATCGCCGGCATGGCGGCCACCATCGGCATGGAGTGCCGCGTGAGCTTTCAAAATACGCCCTTCGCCGGCCGGCGCATCAACAACCCCGACCAGGACGGCGTGGCGTACATGGCCATGCACGGCGTGCCGCACGACCGCGCCGGCGAGCTCAACGACCGCTTCGCCCCCTACCGCGAAAAGCGCAACGCCCGCAACCGCGAGATGGTCGAGGGCGTCAACGGCCTGATGGGGAAGTACGGCGTGACCATCGACTTTGACAGGGACGTTCTGCCCCTTTCCAACTATGCCCTGGGCGGCACCGTCACCGAGCGCCACCTGGCCTGCGCGCTGGCAAGGCGCATGCTGGAAGTGATCGGCGGCGGCGAAAAGCTGGTGGATCTCATCAAGGGCGAAATGAAGCTGCCGCTCAGCGCGAAGGTCGAAGGCTATCTTCTGGAGGAAGGCAACCCCTACGCGCTTTACGACCTGCTCGGCTGGGTCAAGAGCGACCTCATCGGCAGGTTCTACGTAAACGCCACAGACGAGCTGCCCGACGTGCGCGAAGCGCTCGACCTCTGCAACGAGATCGGCGCCATCTCCGCCTACGCCTATCTGGGCGACGTCGCCTCTTCCGTCACCGGCGACAAGCGCGCCCAGAAGTTCGAGGACGACTACCTGGACGAGCTCATCCCCTATATCAAGGAGCTGGGCTTCAAGGCCGTCACCTACATGCCCTCGCGCAACACCCGCGCCCAGATCGAGCGCGTGCGCGCCCTGTGCAGGAAGTACGACCTTTTGCAGATCAGCGGCGAGGACATCAACTCCCCCCGCCAGCCCTTCGTCTGCGAGGCGCAGCGCGATCCGGCCTACCGCGACCTGGTGGATTCCACCTGGGCGCTCATCGCCCACGAGTGGCGCTCCACGGTCGATCCGCAAAACGGCCTTTTCAGCGCTGAGAGCGTGAAAAAGTGGCCCGATCTCGCCGAGCGCGTGGGCGTGTTCGCCCTGCAGGGCCGCAAGCTGTAAGCGGAGCCCTCTTTACAGTAGATAGGCTTTCAGAGCGTTGAGAAAGCCCGCAAGCAAGGAAATTTTGCCGCTGGCAAAATTTGTCGCCGAAGGCGACTGGATTTGACGATCCCGAAGGGCTCGGCAAATCCACCCAAGGAAGCTGTACTTGCATCCAAGGGAGCTTACATAGACGTAAGTGACCGCA
>DVGE01000101.1 GCA_018712885.1 Candidatus Pullichristensenella stercoripullorum
ACAGGCGCGGCCAGTCGAAAAAGGTGTCGTTCATCCTGCCGGGAGTCTGGGCAAAGGGATCCATATCGCATTCCTCCTTTTCGGCAGTTTTCCCCGCGCCCCGCAAAACATTCGTGACAAAAATGTGTCGATACTTGCAATCTTTGTTATGATAAGGTATGATAAGGGCAGTTGGGTAAGGGAGGATCGGATATGAAAAAACGCATCTTGGCTTGCCTGCTGGCTTGCGTACTGTTGTTGGGCTGCGGCGCGTCGGCGCAAGAGGCGAGCGCGGCGGCGGAAAGCGCCATTTTTGTCGAAGCCGGTTATCGCCATTCGTTTGCCCTCGACGCGGATGGCACGCTGTGGGCCTGGGGCGCGGGCGAGTACGGCCGCCTGGGCACAGGCAGTTCCCTGACGGCCTACGAAAAGGAAAAAGTCGAATTGGAGGACGTAGTCGAGGCCTCGGCGGGCTGGTACCACTCGCTGTTTCGCACCGCCGACGGCGGCGTCTATGCCGCGGGCTGCAATTACGACTACGGGCAGCTCGGCGACGGCAGCGGCCTTGACCGCAGCATGCCGGTCAAGGTGATGGACGGCGGCATGCAGGTGGCGGCCAGCCACGATTTTTCCGCCGTGCTCAGGACGGACGGCACCTTGTGGACCTGGGGCCGCAACGATAAGGGGCAGCTCGGCCTCGGCCATACCGACACGCAGACGACCCCCGCGCAGGTGGCGCTTCAGGACGTGGAGGAGATCGCCGCCGGGCAGAGCTTCATGCTGGCCCGCTTAAAGGACGGCAGCGTCTACGCCTGGGGCGACAACACCTACGGCCAGATCCCCGGCGCGGAAGAGGACTTCGTCGCCGAGCCGCGCCTGCTGGAGGATATCTCCGGGGCTGGCAGCGTGCGCGCGGGCAACAACCACGCGCTGGCGCTGCTGGAGGACGGCTCGCTGCGCGTCTGGGGCGACGACTATTACGACCAGCTCGGCGGCGGCGACGAGGCGCTCAACGCCTTTGTGGAGGAAAACGGCCTGCGGGTCGCGGCCATCGAAGCCGGCGGCGATCTGTGCGGCCTGCGCGATGAGACGGGCGACTGGTACCTGTGGGGCGACCTCTTTGACGAGGCCCCCGCGCCGCTGGAACACACGGGCGTGGTCAGCCTTTCGCTGGGCTACTGGCACGCCCTGGCCGCGGAAGCGGACGGCACGCTCTGGGGCCGCGGCGACAACGCCTACTATCAGCTCGGTCCCATTTACAGCGACACCTATCTGAACTGGGTGGAACTGCCCTTCGGCGTCGGCGCGGAGGATCGCGCCTCCCGCGCGCCCGCGGAGCGCGACAAGGCCCGGCCCGTCGAGCCGTTCGCCGCCGAAGTCCTGCCCGTGGCGGCGGGGTATTACACATCCTTCGCCATCGCTGAGAACGGCGAGGTCTGGGCCTGGGGACGCAATGATTACGGGCAGCTCGGCCTCGGCGACGAGGAGTCGCGTGAAACGCCGGAGCTGCTGGCGCTCAAAAACGTCGTGCAGGTGGCGGCGGGCGACTATCACACGCTCTTCCTCACCGCCGACGGCAGCCTCTACGGAGCGGGCTGCAGCTATGACTACGACCAGCTCGCCACGGGCAAATACGAAAACGAGAGCGAGCCCGTGTTCATCATGGACGGCATCCAGCGCGTTTGGGCGGGCCGGGACATCTCCGCCGCGCTCGACGCGGATGGCAAATTGTGGGTCTGGGGCGCGAACGACCTCGGGCAGCTCGGCCTCGGGCACGCGGATACCGTGGACGGCCCCGCGCAGCTCCCCCTGGAGGGCGTCGTCGATATGGCGCTGGGCAAGCAATTCATGGCCGCGCTCCTGGAAGACGGCAGCGTGTGGACATGGGGCGACAACGCCTACGGACAGCTCGGCCGGGGCAGCGACGCCAACGGCCTCGAACCCGGAAAGGTGAACCTGGCGCACATCGTTTCCATCGCCGCGGGCGGCGCGCACATGCTGGCGCTGGACGCCGACGGGCGCGTTTGGGCCTGGGGCGCGGGCTACTACGGTCAGCTCGGCAACGGCGGCGACAGCGACCGCTTTGAACCCGTGGAAGCGGAGGGCGCGGAGGGCGCGACGGCCATCTTTGCCGGCGGCGATTCCTCCAGCGCGCGCATGCTGGGCGGCGGCACGTTGGCCTGGGGCTATGGTTTCTACCTGGAACCCTACGAGGAGTGGATCTTTACCCTCGATCCCTCGACCGGCGAACCTGACGAACAGGACATCGCAGCCATGTCCACCGGCAGTTTCCACATGCTGGCCACGGACGCGGACGGCGCGGTCTACGCCACCGGCAGCGATGAATTCGGTCAGCTCGGCGACGGCGAAAGCCTGAGCTACTACTACGGCGCCTGGGTGCGCACCGGCCTGAATCTGCAAACGGGCGAGTATGTGGAGCCCAGCGATCCCATCGAGCGGCCGGACATCGGACAGGCGCTTTGAAGCGCCGCAGGATGTTGACAAAGTGGGCAGACTGGCAGAGCGATGAGAAAGCCTGCAAGCCAGGAAATTTTGCCGCTGGCAAAATTTGTCGCCGAAGGCGACTGGATTTGACGATCCCGAAGGGCTCGGCAAATCCACCCAAGGAAGCTGTACTTGCATCCAAGGGAGCTTACATAGACGTAAGTGACCGCA
>DVGE01000102.1 GCA_018712885.1 Candidatus Pullichristensenella stercoripullorum
GTATCGTCGGCGTCGATGAGTATGGCGTCGTAAAGCATGGCGTTCTCCTTTGTGCGTACAGGGGCGCGCCTGTTCGCCCGACCTGGTCTTTGCCCCCACACTCGCCGGCTGGGGCGCTCGCTCCTAAGGCAACGGCCTCCCCACTACTGGCCCTCTCAGCCCCAAGGCTGGCCGGACTTACTTCTAAGCCGCACCATGCTCACGGGAATTTTCCCCGCTTACGTGGGTCGTTTCGCCTGCGACTGGCATCGACTTGCAACCACGGACGCGGACAGACGCGCTTGTACCATTATACCGCAGCCCCGTCAGTTCGTCAACCACGCCGCGAGGCGCTCGTCCAGGGCGCTGAAGCGGCGGTCGATGTAGTTGTTGTCCACCATGGCGCGCATACACTGCTCGCGGCCGACCACCACCACCAGGCGGCGGGCGCGGGTGACGGCGGTGTAGAGCAGGTTGCGGGTCATCAACAGGCGCGGGCCGGCGACGAGGGGCAGCACCACGCAGTCGAACTCGCTGCCCTGGCTCTTGTGGACGCTCATGCAGTAGGCCAGCTCCAGCTCTTCGAGGTCGGCCAGCGCGTAGAGGGCCTCGCGGCCGTCGTCGAAGGCCACGGTCAATTCCTCGGCGTGGGGATCGGCGTCGGCGATATAGCCGATGTCGCCGTTGAACACGCCCAGGCCGTGCTCCATGCCGCGCGTCCAGCCCATGTCGTAGTTGTTTTTCACCTGCATGACCTTGTCGCCCTCGCGGAAGACCGTCTCGCCGCGGCGCAGCTCGCGCTTGTTTGGCGCGGGCGGGTTGATGGCCTGCTGCAACACGGTATTGAGGGCGTAGACGCCGGCGTCCATGCGCTTCATCGGCGCCATCACCTGTATGCCGCGCAGGGGATCGACGCCCAGGTAGCGCGGCAGGCGCGTCGTCACCAGCTGCACCACGGAATCGACCGCCGCGCGCATGCTCTCCCTGCGTTCGAGGAAAAAGTCCGTGTCCCGCGTGCGCACGACGGGGTATTCGCCGCGGTTGATCAAATGGGCGTTTTGCACGATCATGCTGGACGCCGCCTGGCGGAAGACCTCGGTGAGCGTCACCGAGGGCACCGCGCCGCTTGCGAGTATGTCCTTTAGGACGTTGCCCGCGCCCACGGAGGGGAGCTGATCCTTGTCCCCCACCATCACCAGCCGCGTGCCGGGGCGCAGGGCGCGCAAAAGGGCGCGGAAGAGGAAGATGTCCACCATGCTCATCTCGTCCACGACCACGGCGGCGCAGTCCAGCGGCTCCTGTTCGTTGCGCAGAAAGCGGCCCTCCTCGCCGGCGTATTCCAACAGGCGGTGGATGGTGCGCGCCGGGCGGCCGGTGGCCTCGCTCATGCGCTTGGCCGCGCGGCCCGTGGGGGCGCACAGTTCCGCGCCGCCCACTTCGTCCAGCAGATGGAGGATGCATTTGAGCGCGGTAGTCTTGCCCGTGCCGGGGCCGCCGGTGATGACCAGCACGCCTTCGCGCGCCACGGCTTCCACGGCCTCGCGCTGCTCGGCGCACAGGCGCATCTCCTCCCCCGCCTCGACCTCGGCGATGGCGCGCTCGGCGAGGGCCTCCGCATCGCCGCCGCCCTCGAAGGAGCGCAGCAGCCGCGCAAGGCGAAAGGCGGCGTCGGTCTCGGCCTCGTGGTACCAGGGCAGGTAGACCGCAGTCTCGCCGTCGATGTCCTCGGCCTCGAGGCCGCCGGAGAGGATGAGGCCGCGCAGGGCGTTGTCGATGAGGTCTTCGTCGGCGCCGAGCATCTGCCGGGCGCGCTCGACCAGGATGGTGAGGGGGAGGTACATGTGGCCGGAAGCGTTGCCGGCCTCGTTGAGCGCGTAGCGCAGGCCGCTTTGCAGACGAAATTCGCTGGAGAGGGAAAAGCCCATCGCCAGCGCCATGCGGTCGGCGGTCTTGAAGCCCACGCCCTCCACCTCGTCGGCAAGGCGGTAGGGGTTTTCGCGGGCGACGGATTCCGTGCGCTCGCCGTAGGCGCGGTAGACGCGCGCGGCCATCGCCGGGGTGAGGCCGTATTTTTGCAGAAACATCATCGCGCCGCGCATCTGCGCGCGTTCCTGAAAGCTCTCGGCGATCATGGCGGCGCGCTTTTCGCCGATGCCGGGCACTTCGGTGAGGCGCTGCGGCTCGGCGGCGAGCACGTCCAGCGTGCGCTGGCCGAAACTTTCGACGATGAGCTTCGCCGTGGCCGGGCCGACGCCGCGGATGAGGCCGGAAGCGAGGTACTTTTCGATGCCGTCCAGACTCTCGGGACGCACGGACTCCACCCAGGAGACGCGGATCTGGCGGCCATATTCGCGGTGCTCCACCAGTTCGCCCTCGAAGGCGGCGCGCTCGCCGGCCAGCAGCATGGGCATCGCCCCCACCGCGGCCAGATGCTCGCCGCCCTCGAGCTTGACCTGCGCCACGGTGAAGCCGTTTTCATCGTTTCGATAGGTGATCTTTTCCACGACGCCTTCAAATCTGGCCATGGGCGTCCTCCCGAAGCGTCATCGCTCCTGCTCCAGCCGCAGAAGCCACTTTTTCGCCGCCAGCCCGCCGGCGTAGCCGACCAGGGAGCCGTCGCGCCCGACGACGCGGTGGCAGGGGATGAACAGCGGCAGGGGGTTGCGGTTGTTGGCGCGGCCCACGGCGCGGCAGGCCTTTTCGTTGCCGATGGCGCGGGCGACGTCTATGTAGGCGCGCGTTTCGCCATAGGGTATCTTGCGCACTTCCTCCCAGACGCGCAATTGGAAGGGCGTGCCCCGCGGGGCGAGGGGCACGTCGAGATCGCGGCGCTGGCGGGCGAAGTATTCCTTGAGTTCGCGCTCGGCAAGGTCCAGCACCGGACTTTCATGGGCGATGGGGAAGCCGCCGAAGCGCGCCTCCACCAGCGCCCCGCCGCAGGCGACGAGCGTCATCGGGCCGATGGGCGTTTCCACATAGCGGCAGGCGCGTTTATCCGGCGTTTTTTCCATAGATGAGACACAGTCCTTTCAGGGTGAGAAGTCCGTCCAGAACGTCTATGACGTTGGAATCCCCGGCCACGAGCAGGGCGAGGCCGCCGGTGGCGATGACCTTGGCGTTCGGCTCGCCGATCTCGCGCTTCATGCGCTCGACGAGGTAGCTGACCTGACCGATGTAGCCGTAGACGATGCCGGACTGCATGTTGGCCACGGTGTTTTTGCCGATGACCGACTCCGGGCGCTGCAATTCAAAGCGCGGCAACTTGGCCGTGCGGTCGGTGAGGGCGTCGGCAGCCAGCTTGATGCCGGGGCAGATGGCGCCGCCGAGAAATTCCCCGCGCTTGGAGATGACGCCGAAGGAGGTGGCGGTGCCAAAGTCGATGGTGATGCAGGGGCCGCCGTAGAGCTCGTAGGCGGCCACGGCGTTGGCGATGCGGTCGCTGCCCAGTTCGCGCGGGTTCTCGTACTTGATGTTGATGCCCGTTTTGATGCCGGGCTGCACGCTCATGGGCTCGATGCCGAAGTAGTTGCGGCACATATGCTCGATGGTGAAGTTGATGGTGGGCACCACCGAGGAAAAGACGATGCCGGTGACGTCCTTAGGGCTGTAACCGGCGTGGCGCAGCATGCTCAAAAGCGTGACGCCGTATTCGTCCGAGGACTTGTTGCGGTCGCAGGAGATGCGGAAGTACGTCTTCTGCTCAAGGCCTTCAAAGAGGGCGGCCTTGATGTTGGAATTGCCGATGTCGAGGGCGAGGATCATGGTATTTCCCTACTTCCTTTTTTGTATCTTTTCCAGGGCGAGGACCACGGGCGGGACGATGATGGCCGCAGCGGCGGCCTCCAGAGCGCCCTGCACCGCGCCGGAGCCGGTGATGGTGGCGATGATGGCGGCGTTGTCAAGGCCCATGAAGGCGTAAAAGACCAACATCAGCCCAAGATAAAAAACGGTATTGGTGATCGAGCCGACCAGGCTCGCGCCGCAAAGAAGGCCGTAGCGCCTGACGCCGCGCAGCGGTAGGCGCGCGACGAGATATGCCAGCAGCGGCACCAGAAGCCGCGGCGCGACGCTCATCACTACGACCAGCAGGGGACTTTTGTCCATCAGCGTCATGACCAGCGCCGAGGCGGGCAGCGGGATGCCAAAGGCGCGCAAGGTGCTGACCAGACCAAAGGCGAGGCCGAGAATGATGCCCGGCTTCAGGCCCAGCGCGATGACGCCGATGATGACGGGGATGTGCAGTATGGTGGCGTTGAGCGTGCCGACGGGAATAAGGCCCAACGGCGTCATGCCAAAGAGGACGACCAGAGCGATAAACAGCGATGTGAGCGTGAGTTGGCGAAGTTTTTCATGGGTGGTCATGGAAAGGTCCCTCCGTTCGAGTTCGTCGTTCGATACCCTACGAAATATGTGGCGGCCGGGAAAC
>DVGE01000103.1 GCA_018712885.1 Candidatus Pullichristensenella stercoripullorum
TGGGGTGCGACGAAGCCAGCAGCGCCACGGGGATGCCGTTGAAGCCCATGTTCACCAGCGTCTTGATGATGGTGAACTGCGCCGTGCCGCTCAGGTAGTAGATGGCGCCGCCCACGCCCGCGAAGGCGCCGGCGATGGCCATGGAGAGCACGATGTTGCGCTTGTCGTTGATGCCGGCGTAGAGGCTGGCGTTGCGGTTGTAGCCGCAGGCCTTCAGCTCATAGCCGAAGGTGGTCTTGGAGAGGATCACCCAGGCGATGATGGCGAAGATCACGGCGATGAAGATGCCGATGTTCATGTAATTGCCAAACACGCTGTCCAGCCCCAGCTTGGGCAGCGCCGCCGCAGGGTTGGCGTCGGCAAGACGCGCCGTGCGGTCGCGTGCCACCTGACCCCAGGCGTTGGCCAGCATCATCGGCATGTTATTGATACACATGTTCACCGCGAACAGGCCGATCCAGTTGAACATGATAGCGGAAATGACCTCGTTGACGTTGAAGTAGGCCTTGAAGATGCCGGGAATCGCGCCCCAGATCGCGCCGCCGATCATACCGGCGAGTATGGCCACATACCAGGGCAGCTGGAACTGTATGCCCACCGTGAGGGCAAAGAACGCGCCCACGGTGTACTGGCCGGACGCGCCGATGTTGAACAGGCCCGTCTTGAAGGCAAAGCCCACGGAAAGACCGGTCATCAAAAGCGGCGCGGCGGTGTAGAGCACCTTGCCGAATTTGGACAGGTCGCGCGCGCCGTTGAGCAGCATGTCCTCAAAGCCGGTCAGCGCGTGCGCGGGGTTGATGGCCAGCAGCAGGATAAAGCCCAGCAAAAAACCGGCCAGGATAGACACGAGTGAGCCAAGCAGACTGATCACGCCGCGTTTTTGAAGCACATCTCTCATTTGGCAGCCCTCCCGTCCTGACGTTTCGCGCCCGCCATGTAGAGGCCGAGCTCCTGCACAGTGGTCGCCGCCGGGTCAAACTCGCCGACGACGCGCCCTTCGTACATCACGAGTATGCGGTCGGAGAGGTTCATCACTTCGTCCAGCTCCAGCGATACCAGCAGCACCGCCTTGCCCTCGTCGCGCTCGCGCACGATCTGTTTGTGGATGTACTCGATGGCGCCCACGTCCAGGCCGCGCGTGGGCTGCACCGCCACCAGCAGGTTGGACTGCTTGTCCAATTCGCGGGCGACGATGGCCTTTTGCTGGTTGCCGCCGGACATGCTGCGGGCGATGGTCTGCGGCCCCTCGGCAGAGCGCACGTCGTACTGCTCGATGAGCCGTTCGGCGTAGGCGCGCACCTTGTCGCGGCGGATGAAGCCGTGGTTCTGGAACTCCGGCTCCCAGTAGCGCTGGAGCACCATGTTCTCCTCCAGCGTGTAGTCCAGCACCAGCCCATGCTTGTGGCGGTCCTCAGGGATGTGGCTCATGCCGTCCACCGAGCGCTCGCGGATGGAGGCGTGGGAGATGTCCTTCCCGTTGAGCGTGATCCTGCCGCCGCTCATCTTCTCAAGGCCGGTGAGCGCGGAGACGAACTCCGTCTGCCCGTTGCCCTCGATGCCTGCCAGACAGACGATCTCACCGGCGCGCACTTCAAAGGAGACGTCGGACACGGCGTTGTTTTTGTGGATGCGCGAGGGCACGGTGACGCCCTCCACGCGCAATACCGTCCCGCCGGGCTTGGCGGGGGCCTTTTCCACCTTGAACTCCACGTCGCGCCCCACCATCATGCGGGAAAGCTCCTCCTTGGTGGTGGAGGCGATGTCCACCGTGCCCACGCAGCGGCCCTTGCGCAGCACCGTGCAGCGGTCGGCCACGGCCATGATCTCGTTGAGTTTGTGGGTGATAAAGAGGATGGACTTGCCCTCGGCGGCGAACGAGCGCATGATGTCCATCAGTTCGTCGATCTCCTGCGGCGTGAGCACCGCCGTCGGCTCGTCGAGGATGAGGATCTCGTTGTCGCGGTAGAGCATCTTGAGGATCTCCACGCGCTGCTGCATGCCTACGGATATATCTTCGATCAGCGCGTCAGGATCGACGCGCATGCCGTATTTTTCGCTCAGAGCCAGAACTTTTTTGCGCGCGGCGTCCTTTTTGAGAAATCCCAGATGGGTGTCCTCCGCGCCCAGAATGATGTTGTCCAGTACCGAAAAGACTTCGACCAGCTTGAAGTGCTGGTGTACCATGCCGATGCCCAGCGCCGTGGCGTCGTTGGGGTCGTGTATTTTGACTTCCTGCCCGTTTTTGCGGATGGTGCCGCTCTCGGGCTGGTAAAGGCCGAAAAGGACGCTCATCAGCGTCGATTTGCCCGCGCCGTTCTCGCCCAGCAGGGCGTGGATCTCGCCCTTTTTGAGCTTGAGGGTCACGTTGTCGTTGGCCTTGATCCCGGGAAATTCCTTGGTGATGCCCAGCATTTCGATCACATAATCGCTCATCCAATTTCCCCTTTATACCGATATACTCATAGGGGGCTGTCTCCAAAGAGGCAGCCCCCACAGACGAAATGGGATTACTCCTGAACGTCCACGGTGACGGCGGTGGTCGCCGGCAGTTCGTCGATGCTGTTGCTGATGGTGATCTCGCCGGACTTCACCTGTTCGTAGATGGCGTTGTACTCATCCACGGTGAAGGTGTTGAAGCGCCAGGAGGTCTCCGCGGTGGGCAGGCCCACGCAGTTGTCGGCGGCGCCCAGGTTCTGGGTCACGCCAGCCATGTCTTCCGGCCACTCGCCGCCGTTGTCATACAGGCGGGTGAGGGCGAGGATGACGGAGTTGGGCAGGTCCTTCATCGCGGAGGTGATGATGGTCTCGGAAACGTGCGCCTGGTCGGAGTCCACGCCCACGACCTTGCCGTTGCCTTCCTCAGCCGCCGCCACGACGGAATTGTAGATGCCGCCGCCGCAGGAGAAGATGACCTCAGTGCCTTCGGTGTACCAGCTGGCGGCCTTGTTCTTGATGTCGTCGCTGGGGTTGAAGGAGTAGCTGTACCAGTACTTCATCTCCACCTCGACGCCCATTTCCTGCGCGGCGTACTCAGCGCCCTGGATGAAGCCATAGCCGAAGCGGATGACCGCCGGCACGTCCATGCCGCCGATGTAGCCCAGCTTGGTGTAGCCGTCCTTGACCACGGCGTAGCCCGCGAGGAAGCCGGCCTGCTCCTCCTGATAGAGGATGGACACGGTGTTGGCAGTGTTGCCGCCTTCAGGCTCGGTGTCCAGCACGATGAAGTCCACGTCCGGGTAGGTGGTCTGCGCCTCGCCAGCCGACGCGGCGAACAGGTAGCCGGGCAGGATGACGACCTTGGCGCCGTTGCTCACGGCGTTGTGGATCTGCTCGAGGCGGGCCTCGTCAGAGTCCTCGCTGGGGCGGTAGTAGGCGTAGGTAAGGCCGTTTTCCTCGGCGTAGGCCACCATGCCCTCATAGGAACTCTGGTTGAAGGACTGGTCGTCGATGTTGCCCACGTCGGTGACCAGGGCCAGCTCGTAGCCGTCCCCCTCCGCCAGCGCGGCAACGCCCATCAGCATCATTGCCAGAACCAGAAGAGCAGCAAGCAGTTTCTTCATACGGGATTATCCTCCTTTTTTCATTGTGGACGGCTCAACGCCGCACACACCTATATTATAACAGAAAAATTACCCCTTGTATAGCTGTAAAGGTGGGTTTGCGTCAAAAAATACGCTAAACTATGATCGACAACAGAAGAAAGGACACAGCACACATGAAACTCTGGAAGGAATTTAAGGAGTTTGCCTTCAAGGGCAACGTCATCGACCTCGCCGTTGGTGTTATCATTGGTAGCGCTTTCACCGCCATCGTCAATTCGGTGGTCAACGACCTGTTCACGCCGCTGCTCTCGCTCATCACCGGCCGCGTCGATTTTTCCACGCTGGCCATCACCCTCGGCGCCGGCGAGAACGCCGCCAAGATCGCCTACGGCTCTTTCCTGCAGGCGGTGTTCAATTTCCTGATGGTCGCCATCTGCATCTTCGCCTTCGTCAAGGCCATCAACAAGCTCTACCGCAAGGGCGAGGCGGAGAAGGAAGCCAAGCCCGCCCCGCGCCTGTGCCCCTACTGCTTCGGCGAGATCGACGAGAAGGCCACCCGCTGCCCGCACTGCACCAGCGAGCTGCACTGAGCGCCAAAGCACCCGTTCCGGGACTTTCAGTTTTGGTAAATTCCCCGCGTATTCCGCCGCGAGCGCTTGCTTTTCGGCGGAATATCGCTATAATAAGGGTAGGCTCTATTACGAAAAGGAGTGTGTCACATGGCGATCGTAACTACCACTGAGATGTTCAAGAAAGCCTATGACGGCGGCTACGCCATCGGCGCTTTCAACGTCAACAACATGGAGATCATCCAGGGCATCACCGAGGCCGCGAT
>DVGE01000104.1 GCA_018712885.1 Candidatus Pullichristensenella stercoripullorum
TTCGCAGAAGGATACGGTACGCAGCTCGCGGTTGACGATCCGGACAGGCTGCCCCTCTCGGTCGAAGTCGTAAACGAACAAAGCCCCTTCATCCTTTTTATGGAGCCGGCCGCGCCACACATTGGCAAACAACTTTTCATAAGGGGCGGGGCGAAAGTATCCAAGGGGACCCAGAAGCGCCCCCGTTTTTCCATATCTTCTCCGTCTCGCATCCATTCGTTCCGCGGCCCCGCGCGAAAGTTCCTCGCTGCTGACCGCAGCGACTTTGCGCTCAAGCACGCCGACAAGACCTTCTATTGCGGAAACATCCTCCGCATCCTTCAGTGCGCGCAATAATGCCAGCGCTTCCGCGCATCGCATGGTATGCCCTCCTCCATCGCGCTCACAGCGGCAGCCGCTCCGCGGAGGCGATGGCGCCGTCGCGGATGGAGACGCTGTACAGGTCGTCGGTGAGGTAGCGCAGCGCGCCGTCCTCTTCCGTGCGGGCGTCTGTAAAGGCGCTGGTCTGGAGGGCCTGCGCGGCGTTTTCGGCGAGCGTTTCTTCCAGTTCCGCGAGCGTCAGGTTGCTGTGCAGCATGTCCAGCCGCGCCTTTCCTTCCGCGTCGAGGGAGATGTAGGCACGTCTGTGCTCCCCGCACACCTCCACGGTGCGCCAGCCGTCCTGTTCGTAGAGGCGCGCGTAGCCGTCGTCATAGGTGGGCGCGAGGGAGGAGAGACCCGCTTGCGCGTCCATGGGTTGCCATGCGCCCTCTGTGTCAGCGCCATAGCGGGCCATGCCCGTGTCGGAGGAATCGACGAGGATGGTTCCGTCGCACAGCCAGTCGATGCCGTGCAGGTCCCAAAGACGCCAGCGGTCGGGGCAGTCGTATAGCGTTTCGCCCGTTTGGGCGGAGAGTACGCGGATGGCGGCGAAAGCCATGCCGCTGTCTTCGTCCTCCTCCTTGCGCACGTCCAGTATCCACGCGCCGTTCGGGGAGGTGGACTGGTACGGCGCAAAGGCGTCGTCGGTCGCGCCCGGGACGAGGGCCTTCAGGGCCGAAAGCGACTCGGCGCAGGCACACAGCGGCAGGACGCAGGAGAGCGCGAGGGCCATCAGCAAGCAGCGTTTGCGCATTTTCCTTCTCCTTTTCTTACAGGTCGAGCTTCATATCTCCAAACTTGATCCAGCCCTTTTTGCGCATGAACTCGGAGATGAGCAGCGTGAGGGCGGCGGGCAGGACGATGTGCAGAAGCAGTATCTTGAAAAGCACACCGCTCTCCCCCGCCATCGCCGCCCAGGTGCCGAACTGGCCGACGAGGCCGGAGGTGCCCATGCCCGCCGAGGCGGAGGTGTTCTTCATTTGAAAGAGCGTGGTCGCCAGAGGGCCGGTGATGGCCGAGGCGATGGTGGGCGGCAGGAGGATGGCCGGATGCGCGAGTATGTTGCCCACCTGCAGCATGGAGGTGCCGATGCCCTGCGCGATGAGGCCGGCGACGCGGTTTTCCCGATAGCTGGCCACGGCGAAGCCCACCATCTGCGCGCAGCAGCCGGCCGTGGCCGCGCCCGCCGCCAGCAGCAGGCCCTCGCCCATGACTTCGCCCTCGGCCACGGTGAAGACCATGGCCGCCAGCGCCGCCGAGGAGATGGGCGCGGTCAGCGCCAGGCCGAAGACCACGGAGACGATGATGCCCATGGGGATGGGCTGCAGCGTGGTGGCCATTTCCAGAAAGCGTTGCAGGGCGGCGACGGCGTTGTTGATGCCCGGGGCCGACCAGGTGGCGATGAAGCAGCCGGAGACGATGGAGACGATGGGCACGACGATGATGTCCACCTTGGTCTTGCCCGCCACGAGGTTGCCCAGCTCCGCGCCGACCACGGCGGCGAAGTAGGCCCCCACCGGGCCGCCGAGCTGATAGCCGAGCGCGCCCGTGGCGGCGGCGGAGAACATCGCCAGCGGCGCTACCTTCAGGCCATAGGCGATGGCCACGCCGATGGCCGCGCCCACCACCGGCGAGGAGGCGGAGACGATCTCGCCATAGCCGGCGAGGAAGTTGAGCGCCGGGATCATCGAAAGCTGCGTGAGGATGAGGCCGATGATGAGCGAGGCGAACAGGCCCAGCGCCATGGCGCTCATGGCGTCGAGCAGATAGCGTTGATAAAACTTGCGTGCGAGCGTTTTCAAACGCATTTCCCTTCCCCCAAATACAAATGTCTTTTTTATGCTTTGCGCGCGCCGGAAAGCCCTGGCGCGCGCAAAGATTTGTATGGCTTTTTCTCTATTTCCCGGCTTTCTCCGCATCCTGCTTGCGCAGGCGGGCGCGCTGGATCTTGCCGGAGACGGTCTTGGGCAGCTCATCCACAAATTCCACGATACGCGGGTATTTGTAGGGAGCGGTGACATGCTTGACGTGGTTTTGCAGCTCTTTTTTCAGCGCTTCCGACGGCTCATAGCCCTTGACCAGCACCACGGTAGCCTTGACCACTTGGCCGCGAACGGGGTCTGGCACGCCGGTGATGGCACACTCGATGACCGCAGGATGGCTGATGAGGGCGCTTTCCACCTCGAAGGGGCCAATGCGGTAGCCGGAGGACTTGATTACGTCGTCGGCACGGCCGATAAAGTGGTAGTATCCCTCCTCATCCGCCCAGACCATGTCGCCGGTGTGGTACATGCCGTTGCGGAAGGCGTAGCGCGTCTGTTCCGGGTCCTTGTAGTAGCCCATGAACAGGCCGCAGGGACGGCCCTCGGAAACGTCGATGCACAGTTCGCCTTCCTCGCCGCGCTCCACGTCGCGCCCGGTGGCGTCCACCACGCGGATGTGGTAGTGCGGACTGGGCACGCCCGTGGAGCCGGGCACGGGCTCCATCCACTTGTGGGTGACGAGCAGCGGCGTCGTCTCGCTCTGGCCGAAGGCCTCGTGGATCTTTACGCCGGTGAGGCGGTAGAACTGGTTGTAGACCTCCGGGTTGAGCGGCTCGCCGGCGCAGGTGGCCCACTGAAGGGCGGAGAGGTCGTGACCGCTGAAATCCTCCTTGATGAGAAAGCGGTAGATGGTCGGCGGCGCGCAGAAGCTGGTGACATGGTACTTGGCCAGCATGGCGAGCATCTTCTGGGCGTTGAAGCGGTCGAAATCGTAGATGAAGTTGACCGCGCCGGCGATCCACTGGCCGTAGAACTTGCCCCAGCCGCACTTGGCCCAGCCGGAATCGGCGGTGGTGATGTGGATGCTCTTGTCGGTGAGGTTGTGCCAGAAGGCGCCGGTGATGAGGTGGCCGAGGCCGTAGCGGAAATCGTGCGCCAGCATCTTGGGCATGCCGGTGGTGCCGGAGGTGAAGTAGATGAGCATCACGTCTTCCGGCGCGGGGTCGTAGCAGCCGTCCATGGTGTCCGGCGCTTCGGCGAGCAGGCGGTCAAAGTCCTCAAAGCCCTCGTGCTTGCCGCCCAGCGCGGCGGTGACGCGCAGATGCGAGCACTTTTCCTTCGAGGCGCGCACGTGCGCAAGCAGTTCCTCCTCGCCCACGCAGATGAGCGTGCGGGCGTCGGCGGCGTTGACGCGGTAGGTGATGTCCTTTTCCTGCAACTGGTGGGTGGCGGGGATCTGGATGGCGCCGATGCGCATCAGCCCCAGCGCGCACAGCCAGTATTCATAGCGGCGCTTGAGCATCAAAAGCACCGGCTCGCCC
>DVGE01000105.1 GCA_018712885.1 Candidatus Pullichristensenella stercoripullorum
TCGGCGATCTCGGCGGTGAAGAGCACGTCGCCCTCCTCCACCTCGCTGCCAGGCTGCACCTTCACGGAGGTGACGGTCAAGGAGACGCCCTGCGCGTTTTCCAGTTTCACCGGCTCGGCGGCGGGAAAGACCACCTTGCCGGTCAGTTCCACTTGCTCGGAGAACTTGCCCTGACGGGGCGTGAGGAGTTTGACCTTGGCGGTGGTGATGGTGCGGATGGTGCCGGAAAAGAACATGCACAGCGCCACCACCACCGCGAAGGCGATCAGGCCGCGAATGGCGTATTTTTTCAGTTTCATGCGTCCGTCCCCCTATTTGAGTTCCGTGAGCTGTATGCCGGAGAGTATATCCTTCTGAAAATAGAGATAGATCAGCAGCGCCGGAAGGATGTAGAGCGCCGCGCCGGCAAATTCCACGCCGGAGGGATTTTCGGTAAGCTGGTTGAACATCACCGAAAGGGGCATCAGCTGCGTCTGCCCGGCAAGATAGGTCAGCGGCTGCTCCACCAGATTCCAGCAATCGGCAAACGACAGCGCCACCGCCGCGCCGAGGATGGGACGGCAGACCGGCAGCGCCACGTGGATGAAGCAGCGGAACGTGCCCGCGCCGTCCACCTCCGCCGCCTCGAGCAGTTCCCGGGGCAGACCCACCATGAACTGGCGCACGAGGAAGATATAAAAGGGCGCGAAGCAGGTGGGCAGGATGACCGCCCACGCGGTGTTGAGAAGCCCCATGGCCCGCAGCGTGAGTACATTGGGCACCATCGTCACCTGAAAGGGCAAAAGCATCAGCATGATGACGATGAAGAAGATGGCGTCCCGCCCGCGGAACTTAAAGCGGCTCAAGGCGTAGGCCATGGCGGGGATGACAAGCGCCTGCCCCAGAAGGATGGCCACGGTGTACATGGCCGAGTTGCACAGAAGGCGCAGCACCGACACGTCTTCAATGAGGATGTTGTAGTACTGGCTCAAGGAAAACACGCGCGGGGCCAGTTTGATCTCCATCCACACGGAGGCATCGTAGTTGCCGCGCGTTTCCATGAACGCCTTGATCTCCTCCGGGGAGAAGAACGAGTAGAGCGCCGTCAGGACGACCGGCAAGAGAATGATGAGCGCCACAAGCGTCAAAAGGGCGCGGGAAATGACGTGTTTTTTTCGCAGTGTCCGCATCGCGCCCTCCTAATTGAGCCTGTCCTGCAGCCGCTTCTGCATGAAGAACAGCGCGCCGAAGATGATAAAGACGATGATGGCGAAGCTGTAGGCGGCGGTGGTGACATTCTGGTAGTTGAGCTTGCCGAACATATTGTTCATGTAGTTTTGCAGCGTGTAGACGGCCTCGTCCGGGTAGGCGCCGCCGATGAAATAGACCTCCTTGAAGATCTTGAAGGCGTTTATCCACGACAGCACGAACACGAGAAAGGCGCTGGGCACCACCATGGGCAGCGTGATGGAGAACGCCTGACGGAAAAAGCCCGCGCCCTCCAAACGGGCGTATTCATACAAGGGTTCGGGGATGGATTGCAGCGCCGCCAGAAAGATGACCACGGCAAAGCCGAGGTTTTTCCACACGAACATGAGGATGACCGGCACGCGCAGCGCTGCCCCCTCCAGCCAGGAAACGCGCATAAAGCCCAGCGACGTGACCAGGCGGTTGATGACGCCGCCATAATCGAACAGCACCAGCCAGATCAGCAGCATCGCCGAGGAGGGCATCAGATAGGGCATGAGGATGCTGTTGCGGAAGAACGACCCGCCGGGTTTGAGGCGGTTCAAAAGCACGGCGACGATGAAGGAGAGCGCCCACACCAGCGGCGTGCAAATGAGCGACAGTTCCAAGGTGTTTTTCAGCCCCAGCAGGAACATCTCGTTTTTCCAGATGTTTATGTAATTTTGCAGGCCGACAAAGGCGTTTTTGTAGCTGCCGTCGGTGAGGCTGTAATAGATGCCGCCGATGAACGGCACGATGTAGAACAGCGTCAGGCCGATGAGGCCCGGCAGCAGGTAGAAAAGCGCCGAGCGCTTGCGGGTAAACACGTTTCTTCCTCCCCCGCGCGGCGGATGCGCGCGTTTCGTATTTTGCTACATGCCCTCGAGCATCATCATCTGCAATTTGCCGTCCACGCCCTCAATGAACTCGTCGGCGGTGATGAGGCCCTGCGTGAACTGGTTCTGCAATTCGTAGAAGGCGGAGGCGTTGTCGCCGCCCATGCCGAGGTTGCGGATGACGATGATCTGCGGGGCGAAGGCGCGGTAGCGCGCGATGCTCTCCGCGCTGGCCTGCCACGCATCGTAGCGGAGAAAGTCCTCGCGCGCCTTTTCGTATTCGGCGAGGATGGCCGCGTATGCCTGTTTTTCCGCGTCGGTCTCCGCTGCGTCCAGCTGGGCCTGCGCGTCGGCGATGCTCTGGTCGTAGGCGGCGAGCGTGGTTTCGTAATCAGGGTTTTTCACCGGCTCGTTTTCCTCCGGGCAGAGCTGTATCTTGAGAAGCGGCTCCATCTCGCGCGCGACGGCCTCCAGAAAGGCGACGGCCTCCTCGCGGTGCTCGGAGAAGGGGTTGACGAAGGCGACGGTCATCTGCGCGGAGAGCTGGCGATCCCCATCAAAGCCCAGCGGCAGCGGCTGGAACGAGCCCTGCACGGCGTAGGTTTCGGCGGTGGGGTTGCCGTAGCTGGAAAAGAGGGCGTCGTGCGTGC
>DVGE01000106.1 GCA_018712885.1 Candidatus Pullichristensenella stercoripullorum
CTTGCCGAAGCGCTCCAAATGTACCTGATGGCAGATGCCATTGCCGGGGCGGGAGAAGCGCACGCCGTATTTGCGCGCCACGGTTTGGATAAAGCGGTGGTCGTCGGCATTTTCAAAGCCGCACTGGAGGGTATTGTGGTCGATATAGGCCACGGAAAGTTCGGTGCGCACGCGCGGAACGTCCATGGCTTCCAAGGCGAGGTAGGCCATGGTGCCGGTGGCGTCCTGCGTGAGCGTCTGGTCGATGCGCAGGCCGATCTCCGCGCCGGGGGTCATTTCGCCGCTGACGAGGTGGGCCTTGATGATCTTTTGCGCGATGGTATAGCCCATGTCACTTCACCCCCGTGGAGCGGATGCTGTTGCGGGCGTTGACCGTGTGGTACAGCACCAGCCGCTCGGCCTCGTCCGGGTCGTGGGCGGCTACGGCCTCGTAGATGGCCTTGTGTTCGGCGTAGGATTCCTTGGCGCGGCCGGCGTGGCCGATGGAGACCTTGCGGTAGCGCACGATCTTGCGGTGCAAAGGCGCGAGGGTGTCGTAGAGCACGAGGCTGCCGCTCAAACGGTAGAGCACATCGTGGAAGTGGTTGTCGGCGTCGATGATGCTGTCGCCGTCCTCCTTGATGGTGAAGAACTCCTGCATGTCGAGTATGCGTTTGAGCTCATCGAGCTGTTCCGGCTTGGCGCGGTCGGCGGCGCGGCGGGCGGCAAGGCCCTCCACGCGGGAGCGTATCTCATAGATGTCCTCGATGTCGCGCATGTCCAGCCCCACCACGCGCATGCCGCGCGAGGTGCCCACCACCAGCCGCTCCTGCTCCAGGCGGCGCAGGGCTTCGCGGATGGGCGTGCGGCTGACGCCGAGCTTTTCACTGAGCTTGGTCTCCGTCAAGATCTCGCCGCGCGCGTGGACACCGGTGAGTATGTCTTTTTCGAGAATTTCAAACACCTGATCGGCGATGGATACGGTCCTGTGTTCCATGCGCTCACTCCCCTTCCTTCTTCAGCGGCCCGCCGTTGAGCTCTTCCACCTTGCGCTCCAACTCATGCGGCGAGAGCGAGGTGGTGCGACCGCTTTCGTAGATCTCGTCCACCCACGCCTTGAGGTTTTGCACCAGCGGGGCGTGCTTGTCCACGGCGGCCGCGCCGGTAAGACCGTAGTTCTCGTTGATCCAGTAGGCGATGCCGGCCAGGCCGCTGGTCTTGCTGACCATCACGCCCGCGGGACGGTTAAGGAGCTTGCGGGTGTTGAAGATGTTATAAATTTCCTCCTCCTTCAACAGGCCGTCGGCGTGGATGCCGGCGCGGGTCATGTTGAAGTAGCGGCCCACGAAGGGGGTCATGGGCGGCACCTCGTAGCCGATCTCGTTTTTGAAGTAGTCGGCGATCTCGGTGATGACGGTGGGGTCCATGCCGTCGAGGGAACCGCGCAGGGAGGCGTATTCAAACACCATCGCTTCCAGCGGGATGTTGCCGGTGCGCTCACCGATGCCCAGAAGCGAGCAGTTGACCGCGCAGGCGCCGTAGAGCCAGGCGGTGGCGGCGTTGCTGACGGCCTTGTAGAAATCGTTGTGGCCGTGCCATTCGAGCATATCGCTGGAGACGTCCGAATAGTGCTGCAGGCCGTAGACGATGCCCGGCACGCTGCGCGGCAGGGCGACCTCGCTGTACGGCACGCCGTAGCCCATGGTGTCGCAGGCGCGGATGCGCACGGGGATGCCCGCGTCGCGCGACATCTTCATCAGTTCGTTGACGAAGGGCACCACGAAGCCGTAGAAGTCGGCGCGGGTGATGTCCTCCAGATGGCAGCGCGGCATGACGCCGGCCTCGAAGGCCTCGCCCACCGTTTCCAGATACTTCTTCATCGCCTGCGCGCGGGTGAGCTTCATCTTTTTGAAGATGTGGTAGTCGCTGCAGCTGACGAGTATGCCCGTTTCGCGGATGCCCAGATCGCGCACGAGGCGGAAGTCCTCCTTGGTGGCGCGGATCCAGGTGGTGATCTCCGGGAAGCGCAGGCCGAGATCGCGGCAACGCTCCAGCGCCTCGCGGTCCTTCTGGCTGTAAATGAAGAACTCCGTCTGGCGGATGATGCCGTAGGGGCCGCCCAGCTTGCTCATCAGTTTGTAGAGCTCGACGATCTGGTCGGGCGTGTAGGGATCGACCGACTGCTGGCCGTCGCGGAAGGAAGTGTCGGTGATCCAGATCTCCTCCGGCATGTTCATCGGCACGCGGCGGTGGTTGAAGGGGATCTTGGGCACGCTCTCATAATCGTAGATGTCGCGGTAAAGGTTCGGCTCCGCTACATCCTGCAGCGTGTAGCGGTAATTCTTCTGCTCCAAGAGATTGGTTTTTGACGATATTTCCAACATGATGTTCGTCCTCCTGAATACTTGTATACAATTATATGACGACCTATACGCAGAAGAAACGCAGAATCGGAAAATTTTGAATTTGTTTTATGTTAATTTGCACGTTCATGGCGCTAAACTTGCAAATTTAGTAGAAAAACAGCCGTTTGCAAGGCGCAAACGGCTGTTTTGCAGGCAATATTTGTCATATTTTTGACAAGCACGGCGAAAGGGGAGGCGTAAAGCGGCACGCGCCGGGAGGAATACCGCGCGGACTGCCCGTGTGCGTACGCCTTGCTCAGGCGCGCGCCAGCTTTTGAAACGCGCACAGGGCGCTGTCCACGGCCTGTTCGACGCCAGCCGCGTTATTCACCTGCGCGTCGGCACAGGCGGCGTAAACGGGCGCGCGCTCGGCCTCCATGCGGCGCAGCGCCTCCAAACCGCCCACGGAGAGAGGGCGGCCATCGGTGGCCAGCAGCTCCACGGGACGCCGGACGAGCAAGATCATGCCATTCTGCCGCAGAGAGACGACGTTTTGCTCGCGCAAAGGCGCGCCGCCGCCGGTGGCGACCACCTGACCGGACTCCTTGCCGATGCGGGCGATGACCTCGCTTTCGAGGGCGCGGAAGGCTTCCTCGCCCTGGGTGCGGAAAATTTCCGGGATGGGCATGCCGGCGGCGCGCTCGATCTCCTCATCGCAATCGATAAAGGGGCGGCGGAGCGCTTCGGCCAGCGCCTTGCCCAGCGTGGTCTTGCCGCTGCCGGGCATGCCGGCGAGGACGAGGTTGAGGCGTTCAAGGCGCAAGGCGGCGTAGATGTCGCCGGCGCGCTCTGTGTCCACGGGCCTTGCGAGAAATTTCTCCGCCGCCAGCACCGCCTGCATCACCAGCATCCACAGTCCGCCGGCGGCGGGCAGGCCGCGCTTTTGGGCGGCGAGCACCAGCGGCGTGCGGTCGGGGTTGTAGACGACGTCGATGACGCCTTCGAGGGCGGGCAGGCGGGCGACGTCCACGGGAGAGGCGCCGTTGCCCGGGTACATGCCCACGGGGGTAGCGTTGATGAGCACCTGCGCGTCGGCGTGGTCGCGGTAGAGGGCCTCGTAGTCCACCGGGCCCTTGCGGGAGACGGTGACGATCCTGCGCGCGCCAAGGCTCTCGCAGGCGGCGCGGGCGGTGAGCGAGGTGCCGCCGCTGCCGAGGATGACGGCCTTTTTGCCGTTAACTTTCACGCCGGCGCGCTGGATGAGGGAGAGCAGGCCGCCGATGTCCGTGTTGTAGGCAATAAGCGCACCGTCGCGGTTGACGAGCGTGTTGGCGCTGCCGATGCGCTCTACTTCCCCGGAGAGAACGTCGCAAAAGGGCAGCACGTCCTTCTTGTAGGGAATGGTGACGTTGAGGCCGCGAAAGTCCCGGCTTTTGAGCAGGGCGCGCATCCCCTCCGGGGGGAGGGGGCAGAGGCGGTACTCGTAGCCGCCGATCATGTTGTGGATGCGCTCGGAATAGCTGTGGCCGAGCTTTTCGCCGATGAGGCCGTACTGCATCAGTGTATCTCCTCGTAGTTGCCCAGGAAGGTGAACTGCTCCGAGAGGCGTTCCAGCTCGCAGAGCAGGGCGCGCACGTCCGCCTGCGCAATGCTGGCTTCGAGGTCGAAGAAAAAGCGGAACTCGAAATCGCGGCCGGGCATGGGCCGGCTCTCCAATTTGGTGAGGTTGACGCCCATCACGGAGATCTGCGAAAGCAGGCGGTCGAGCGAACCGGGGCGGTGCGGGGCGCGCAGCATCAGGGAAATTTTGTTTGCGCCGTCGTAGAGCTGCATATCCTTGGCGATGCAGATAAAGCGCGTGAAATTGCTCTCGGCGTTGCTGACGCTGTCCTTGAGGATGGCGAGGCCGTAGAGTTCGCGGCAGTCGCCCGAGGCGATGACCGCCAGATCGTTTCTCCCCGAGGCGGCGACGAACTCCGCCGCCGTGGCGGTGTTGCCCATTTCCGTGACCTTGATCTTCGGGTGATCGTGGAAGAAGGCGCTGCACTGGCGCAGGGCCTGTTCGTGGGAGACGACCTCGCGCACGTCCTCAAAGCGCGTGCCGGGAAGGGCCATCAATTTGTGCTCGATGCGCTCGCGCGCGGCGCGGACGATGG